>JASMLC010000014.1 GCA_030748895.1 Candidatus Poseidoniia archaeon | reverse complement strand
AACGACCGGGACGGCAAGCTGTCAGCTGGTGACAAGTTCACCGCACGCGGCAATGGCCACTCTTCCAACGGCCCCGCCCGGGATGACTGGTCCCTTGAGATAGTATACCAACCGACCGGATTAATCGCAGGTGTGACCATGACGGACTATACCTATGACTACTTCGTTATGGTCGGTGAAGCGCAATACGACCAGCACCCTGGTTTCCGCTCCAACCGCGAGGCAACATACACGGGAACATGGGTTTACACGGCAACGGGACCAACCACATTCTCCCTGAAGAGCTTCCAAATATGGTTTGAGGGAACGGATGAAGATTATGAGGCAGACTGTGAATGGACAATATATTTACTCAGCAACGGGGTCGACATTTCCGAACACGTCTTTGGTTGCCAGAGCGACGGGGACAATCTGGAAAAGGAAGAACATAGCTTCGATGACAATAACACGCTCATCCTCGAAACGGCCCAGACCTTTGAAGTCGAACTCTGGTATGAGGGATGGGAGGACGTGAATATTTACGCGGGGAGCGCCACCTACGACACAGGAATAACGGTCCAGTTATTTGGCTGGATGGTAGTGGATAATCCCGTATCAACCTCCGCAACCGACGTGACAGACCATTCAGCAAATCACTCGGTTATATCATATACCGAGATGATTGGCACCTCCGTCGATTTGTCCATCAATGCCTACACAGAATTTTACGTTGACAATATCTCATACGACTGGTCTTCAGACGTTGACGGTTACCTTGGCAACGACTCCAGCATCACTGCAACAAATCTCAGTGCAGGCCTGCACGTCATAACTGTAACGGTTTCAGGCGAGGTGTGCGAGTGCTCGGAACAACGTACCCTTCAGCTTGACGTAACGGCCCCGCCCACGGCTTACGCTGGTGACTCGGTAGTGGTCTATGCCAATGTAATTGTTCAGTTCAATGGTCAGGGCAGCGACGTCGATGGCACAATCGTGAAATGGGAGTGGGATTTTGATGCCAATGGAATCTACGATTGGTCATCGGATGCGAATGGAGTGACCACATTCATATTCAACACTCCTGGGAACTACTCGGTGGAACTGCAAGTTACTGATGACGATGGCCTCACGGCGTCTGCCACCCGCGACGTGACCGTGGTCGCGATTGTTATTCCTGAATTTCCTTCCGGCAATGAGACCGGGAACGAGACTGGGAACGAAACCTCCGACAATGGCGGAGATGGCGAAACGACTGGCAGTGGCCTGCCGGGTTTCGGTGCCGCGGGCAGTATGGCTGCCCTGGCGACTGCGGGCGTGGTCGCCTCCTTTCGCCGCCGTAAGCTTCTACGGTAGTCGCAGCCAGAATCGCTGGTACCCGTGGCTGGTGCCGCTGCTGGGGCTATTCCGGTGGCGAGACTCGAAGCTGACCGAGCACCAGACCCGGGTGGAATTGCTCGAGCAGATTGGGCAGGAACCCGGAATTATATTGAGCGAACTCAAACAGAACTTTGGCCTCCACAATGGCACGGCAGCCTATCACCTTGGACTGCTTGAGAGCGGAGGCCTGATTCGTTCCGAACCCTCGGTAATGGATGGACGCGCCCGCGGATTTGTTGTCACAGAGTGGCAGGGTGACTTCCCGCTACGGTTTACCCCAAGCCAGCAGCGTTTCTTCGATTATCTGAAAGTGAACCCGGGAGCATCACTCGGTACGGCAGCTCAGGCCCTTGACTTGGCGCGCCAAACAGTTGAATACACTGCACTCAAACTCGAAGAACAGGGGCTATTGCGGCGCGAAAATGCTGGTGCCGAGGGATGGCAATGGTACATAGCCGAGAAATAGCAGCAGGAACGGGCTGCGAGCGCGCCCGCAGCTACTTCGGCAAGTAGTCGCCGATGCGCCGCTCATAATCGCCGAAGTAGCGCGCAATGACCGGCAGCTCGAAGCTGCGCAGGATGGACTCCTTCGGCTCGCGCTCGAGCAGGAAGCGAAATGACGCTTCGACCAGCTGCTCGGGCGTCGCGCAGCCCTGCGTCAGCCGCGCGTGGTAGTCGCGCGACAGCGAGACGCGATGCTCGGTCGCGCTACCGCGCTCGGCGACGCGCACCGTCAGTAGCCAGCCGTCGGGAGCGTCGGCGCGGGAGACCGAGATTTTGGCCATCAGAGCCCCTTCGCGACATAGCTGCCGTCCAGATCGTAGCCCAGCTTGCGGTAGTATTCCAGCGTCCCGACGCCGTGGGTCACACGCAGCCGGCCGAAATCGGCTGACATATCCTCGGCAATCCCCATCAGTTGCGCGCCGAGCCCGCGGTGCTGGACGCCGCTGCCATCCATCCCGAGCCGGGCGGCCTGCCCCGTGACTTTCAGCTCGCGCACGGTCGCCTGCTCATCGTGGCGCAGCCGCATGTAGGCGAGCAGCTTGCGCCCTGCTTCGAATGAGACGAAATGTTCTGTGCCTCCACTCGCTTCGTAGCTGCGCGTACGCAGCTCCGCGTCGGCCGGGTCGATACGCGCGCGCCACACTTCGCGGCAGTTGATGCAGGCGCAGCGCTTGCCGCGCTGCTTGAGTTCGCGCCGCGCGTATTGCCGCAGGTTAGAGTTCATCACGCCGGCGATAATCTGGTGCTTCGGGATGTCGCGCTGGATGCGCTGGATGCGGACCCACGGCGGCACCATTTCCTTCAGGTCGGCGACGACGTTGGCCGCAATCTCGGTATCGTACGGCACCCAGTCGCCCGGGTTGGCGGCGAGCGGCGCACCGCGGACCAGCAGCGTCGGGTAAAGTTTCAGCATGTCGGGCTGGAAATCCGGCTCGGCGAAGAGCCGTGCGAAGTCGCGCCGGTCCTTCTCGGGCGACATTCCCGGCAGGCCCGGCATCAGGTGGTAGACCACTTTCAGCCCCGCTTCTTTCAGCCGCCGCGTCGCCGCGATCACGTCAGCGACCGACTGCTGCCGGTTGAGCTTGTCGAGCACCGCGTCGTCAAGGCATTGCACCCCGATTTCGACCCGTGTCGCCCCCTGCCGCCGCATCTGGTGCACAGCCCAGTCGCTGCACTCGGTGGGACGCGTCTCCATCGTCAGCGCCACGCAGCGGTGCGGGGCGGTGGCGTTGGCCGCCAGCGCCGCGTCGAGCGAATCGCTCGACGCGCTGTTCAACGCCCGGAAGGCGCCACGCAGGAATTCGTCCTGGTATTCCGGCTCGCGCGCGGTGAAGGTGCCGCCCATGATAATCAGCTCGACCTTGTCGGTCGGGTGGCCGTTGCGCGTATACTGCTCCAGCCGTCCCGCCACTTGCGCCTGCGGGTCGTAGCCGTGTCGCGCCCCGCGTCGCGCCGCCGGCTCGTGGCCCGTATACGACTGCGGCGCGTCGTTGGCAGGCCCGCCGGGACAGTAGGTGCAGGTGCCGTGCGGACAGGGCGCCGGCGAAGTCATGATGGCGACCGGCGCGACGCCGGCGGAGGTGCGCATTGGCTTGACGCGCAGCAGCCGCGCCAGCTCCGGCTCCGCCGCCGCGTCGAGCTGCGCCAGCAGCTCGTTGTTGGCGGGCAGCCCCGCCGTGCTGGAGGCGCGCGCGACGTCCAGCTTGATGCGCTCAACGGCATCGCGCGACTGCGGTCGCTCTTCCAGCAGCCGTTCCACTACGCGCGCGGCGACGCTCACGCTCGCGCAGCGCAGCTTCAGTATAACGCCTTTGCGGCGTGCGTCAGCGTTTCGCAGCCCGAGCGCGTCACGAGCACGTCGTCTTCGATGCGAATGCCGCCTTGCCGTGGGAAGTAGAGCCCCGGCTCAACAGTCACGGCCATCCCCTGTTCCAGCACCGTCTTCTGTCCATACGTCAGCGACGGCCACTCGTGTACTTCCAGCCCGAAGCCGTGCCCGGTGCCGTGGACGAAGCGGCTGCCAACGCCGCTGCGGCCGAGGAAGTTGCGCCCCGCGCCGTCGACATCCTGCGCCACAGCCCCGTGTCGCAGCGCCCCGCGCGAACGCGCGTTGGCTTCCAGCACCAGCGCGTAGCGCTTGCGCCATTTCGGCGTGGGGTTGCCGCCGACGAAATAGGTGCGCGTAATGTCGGAGCAGTAGCCCTTCCAGAAAGCGCCAAAATCGCAGATGACCGAATCGCTGTCGCGCAGCCGCCGCCGGCCGGGCGAGTGGTGCGAGAACGCCGCGTTCGGCCCGGAGGCGACAATCGTCGTGAACGAGGTCTCCTGCACCCCGCGCCGGCGCAGAAAGTAGTCGATTTCAGCCGCGACTTCGAACTCCGTAAGGCCAGCGCCAGCTTCGCATAGCTCGCGCGCGAAACGCTGCCCCGCGTCGGCATGGCGCACGGCAACGCGGATGCGCTCCAGCTCGTCGGGCGCCTTGCGGGCGCGCAGGTCGCGCACCGCCGTCGAGCGCTCGACCGCGACGCCGCGCTGCAAACGCAGTGCGGCGTCGCTCAACACGCTGCCAACTTCGCGTTCTTCCAGCAACGCTTTCAGCGCCGCTTTGGCCGACGCAAAATCAGCGCCGACATCAGGGTAGCCCGACCAGAGCCGCAGGTCGCGCACGCCAGCTTCCTTACGACAGCGGTGTCCTTCGAGCGACGAGGTGATGCCGACCGGCGCACCGCGCTGCGGGACGAAAACGTAGTTCAGCGTCGAGCTGGGTGGCGACCCCGGCGGCGACTCTGCCGATGCAAGCCAGCGCGTATTTCCGGCGCCGGCAGCGACAAACGCATCTGCCCCGGCATCGCGCAGCGCCCGTCGTACGCCAGCCCAGCGGCGGCGATAATCAATCTGCATTCTCGCCCCCGAGCGACCGCGCCAGCAAGCCCGCGGGAACGGCGTTGCCGCCCCAGAGCAGCAGCGTGACAGGCCAGTAGCCTTGCTGCAGGAAGAGCAGCCCCACCGCAGCGAGTGCGAAGTAAATCAGCGCGAGGTAGAGCTTCAGCAGCACTCGAGCACCCCCGTCACCACGTCGCCCGGCAGTTGCGGGGCGCCCGGCAGCGCCGCCAGCAGCAGCAGCACCGCCACCGGCACCAGCTGCATTAGCAGGTCGTCATCGAGCCACTTGATGGACGGCAGCTCGACCGCGACCATCACGATTGCGGCGACCAGCGCGTAGCCTAGCGCAGCGCTGGAAAGCGCGCTCGCTATCCCGAAGATAACTATATAAATCAAAAATGCCGCCATGACCCCCCCACCGAGCGCCTGCTGCCGCGGCAGGCGTGGCTTCAGTTCGCCCAGCAGCGGGTCGGTGTAGGCGGCGGCGATGATGGTCGCCATCACCACAGCCTGCCCCACGTCAAGGAATTCGTGCGCCGCCAGTAGCGCGGTCGTGCCGCTGGTGAACCAGAGGAAGCCGGCGATGCGTCGCTGCTCATACTCGCGCATGCCGGGCATCTCGCGCGCGGAGCGCAATCGCACCACTTCGACCACGACTGTGCCGAGCCAGAAGCCGGCCGCGAAAGCGAAGCGCGGCACGCCGAAAAGGGTGGGTGGCAGCAGGAAATAAATTACGTAACAGGCGACGACGGTGTGGTTGAAGCGGCGGAAAAGGTGCTGGTCCATCAGCTCAGGAACCTCCACACTTCAGGCTGCGTCGGCAAATCTTCCTGCTCCAGTTCCATCTCGCTGCCCAGTTCCATCACCGGCCACGGGCTGGCGTCGAGGAACGGCTGCACCTCGTCGATGGCGAGCGTAAGCGAGCCGTAGCGGTAGTGCATCGGCACCACCACGCGGGGCGTGACCGCTTGCGCGACGCGCCACGCCATCGCAGCGTCGATGGTGAAGACCCCGCCCACGGGGAGGAACAGCAGGTCGCAGCCCCGCATGGCGTCTAGTTGCTCTTCCGGGAAATGCCCCAGATCGGCAGTATGCAGGAAGTCGATGCCCTCCAGTGCGAAGCGGAACAGCACCACCTCGCCGCGCTTGGCGCCCTGTTCCTCATCGTGGAACGCCGGGATGCCCCTGATTTCACACTCCTGGAACTGGTGCCGTCCCGCAGTGTCGATGACCCGGCTGCGCAGCCCGCGCACGTTCCGCGACTGGTTGTGGTCGAAATGGTCGTGGCTCACCAGCACCAGGTCGGCGCTGGCGGAGGGTGGCGGCAGCCCGATAGAGCGCCCGTCGTGCGGGTCGATTACTAGCGTAAAGTCGCTCTGCAGTTCGAAGCAGGCGTGGCCGTGCCAGCGCAGAATCATCGGCCGCCGAGGCGGGACGCGGTTAAAAGCGTCAGATGTGGATGTCGATATTCAGGAATTGGGCCATTTCCTTGTAGCGGCTGCGAATCGTGACTTCCGTCAGGTCCGCGGCGCGCGCGACGTCCTTCTGCTTGCGGCGCTCGTTGTTGATAATCGAGGCGATGTAGACTGAGGCCGCTGCGAGTGAAATCGGCACCGAGTTGGTGAGCGGCACATCCTGTGCAGCGCGCAGCAGGTCACGGGCAGTCCCCTCGACCTTCGGTGTCAGGTCCAGCTTGGAACAGATGCGCGGCAGGTAGTCCTCCGGCAACGGAGGCATCGAGTGCATCTTCAGCGCCTTAACCATCACCTGATAGGTGCGCGAGATTTCCTTGCGCGAGTAGCGGCTGTGCCGGCTGATTTCGGTCAGCGTGCGCGGTACCCCTTCCTGCCGGCAGGCGGCATAGAGCGCGGCGCAGGCGACCATCTCGATGGCTCGCCCGGAGAGCGACTGCTCCTGGATGGCGCGTCGGTAAATGAATGCTGCCGTCTCCTGGATGCGGCGCGGGAGCTTCAAGTTGGTCGCGACCGCCTGCATCTCGCGCATGGCGACAGCCATGTTGCGCTCCGCTGATTTCGAGGCGCGGGCACGCCGCTGCCACTTGCGCATGCGGAAGAGCATTGACTGGTTGCGGTTAGAAATCGAGCGGCCGTAGTAGTCACGGTTGGTGGGCGAAATCTCGGTCGAGAGTCCCTTGTCAGGTAGCGTCGTGGACATCGGTGGGCCAGCCCTCGCGAGGGCATTCTCCTGCTGCATGTCGAACGCGCGCCATTCCGGGCCGGGGTCGACGATGTTCTCCTCCAGCACTAGGCCGCAATCGGCGCAGACCACTTCGGCGTGGTCATAGTCGCGCTTCAGGTGAGTGCTGCTGCACTCCGGGCAGGTCAGGACTTCGTCTACATTCTCGCCTTTCTTTTTTGATTTTGTCGCCATTTTGACACCTCCAGAACCTATATTCGGGGCCGGGCGGACTTAGGACTGTATAAAAGGCTTTGGGCAACTCATTCTTCGTCAATAAACGAATTATATGCTAATTGGCATTCAAAATACGGGGATTGATAAATATATTCATTTCAAAATGTTTTTGTGTAAAGTGCTTATAAGCAGCATCCTGTGTCAACACTACATGCGTCGAATACTATTGGCACTCCTGATAGCCGCGCAGTTCGTTGCTGCGCCCGCCATGGCACCGACTGCCTGGCAGGTGGGCGACAGCTGGGCTGTGGGTAACGAAATCGACTTCAGCTGGGTCTTTGACGAGCTGACCGCCGAGTTGCGAACTGAACTCGATGACAATGTGGGAGACAGTGATTTCCCGGTGAAGAGTTACACCTATGACAATGAAGGAAACCTCGGGTTATACTACAGGGCTGAGGTGGTTGACGATTTCGATGCTCAGTATCACGTTGCGTCGGAGACAGGTTTCTACACGCATGTATCGACTGAGTGGGAAATGCAGATAGAGCAGCCCGAAGCAGGTCACTACGAGGATGTCGAAGAACGCTGCGGCGATGGTGACGGCGAGAACGAAAGTGACGAAGGAGGCTGTCGCTATTACTTCGCGAATGGCGACCCGGTTCCGCTGGTCGAACAGCCAGTCAGCCTCTTTTTCAGTGTTGACCAGGTTGAGCGTTTCAATACTGATAGCTGGTGGACTGTGGATGAGTATGACCTCACCAAGCTGGATCTGGTTCTTTCTCAAGGTACTGAATTCGAGTTTTCGCTCATGAACGTGCCCAACCTCACCGATTCCAACAACGGGGTTGACATTCGGTATGAATCGTTGAGCTGGGGCGGCAGCACTGAAGTAAGCCTTCACCTGCTGCTAGAGTTCGGCGAGCCGATGAATGTGCTTGACCTGCCGATTGAGGAAGATGAAATCTGGGGTGGCTCGACAACCGTTACAATCAGCGGCGACCTTGGCGGCGAAATCAACCTCGACAAGCCGGTATCATCCGCCTGTCCCGAGAGTGACTGTGACCTGTTGCCGGAGCTACAGGAGCTCTATCAGAACCTGACCGAGGGCTTTGCCGAGATGGACGTTGACCGCAGCTTCTCAAGCTGGGAGGACCTGTTCCCGCTCCATGTTCCGTCGAACTGGATGCAGGAGCTACTCGATGCGGCACTTGACGAAATGGAGGCAGAGGAACGTGACGCCTACGATGAGTCAGGAGTTAACCTCCGTATCGAGGGTAACCGTTTCCACTTCGGTCCGGTCGAAATCCCGGAAACGGTTCACTACAATTTTACCACTGGCAACCGGCTGGAAGTGCCGCTGGAGGATGGCACTACGGTTGAGGCGTTCGAGGTTGTTCCTTACGAGAGTGAGGAGCAGCACGATGACTCGGACGACGAGCCGTTCGACGATGGCGGCCGCGGTGGGCATGGAGAAAACGAACAGATGGAGTCAGAATCGCCATTCGAGGATATCGTTTTTCACTCCTACACCGCAGCCGATACCGGGCGACTGGCGTACGTGCACGTAGACGTACCGGTGCCAATGTCCGAGGATAGCACCATCTCGCTGGAAGCCGAGTCGGTAGGCAGCGCAGAGGCCGAGATAGCGCTCATGGAGAAGGCCGACCCGGCCAACCCGCAGCGCAACGGTCCCGCGCCCGAACAGTTTGACTCCGGCTTCTCCATCCCCGGCGTAGGTCTGTTGGCGGCGTTACCGCTTGCTATCGCTGCGCGGAAACGCCGCCGATAGGCCGTTCCATGACAACGGCGTCGCCGCCGTCCTGATAATAGCAGGGCAGCAGGTCGACGCTGCTGAAACCAAGGTGGCGGTAGAAATCGACCGCTTCGGAATCGACACGTGCCTCGAGGGTAACACGGAGGCAGCCGCGTTTGCGCCCGGCCGCCACCAGCATCTCTAGCAGCTTGCGTCCATGCCCCTTGCCCTGCACTCCGGGCGCGAGGACCAGGATGAGCACGCGTAGCTTGTCGCCTGGCAGCAGTGCCCCACAGGCGGCGCCAACCATCTTCCCGCCACGGCGTGCGATGGCGAAGCCGTCCGGCCATTGCGACTGAATTTTCAGGAACACCTGCGGGTTGTAGCTCTCGTCGAGATGTGTAGCAATGAACTGCATCAGCTCCTCGAGCTCCTCCGGCTGGAACAGGAGGTATTTCATGCCTCGATGCGCAGCTGGCCCTGCTCGCTGTAGCTGGCGACAGAGATATCCTGCGTGAAGCTGGCGCGGCCGCTGCCCTGGCTCGAGAAGAGGAAGTAGAACGCCTTCAGGTCATCGGGGTCGCCGTTGTCGACATACTCCGAGAGCCGGTAGGGTGGCATCCAGAGGAAGTAGCCGTTGGCGAGGTCGACCGTCACGACGGTGTAGTTTCCGCCGGCGAGCGGCACCAGCGCGTTGACCCAGGCGTGGCCGCCCCAGTCCTGCAGCCCGTCGGATGAGCGCGGAATCATTCCCAGCTCCATCCAGGCCGGGATTCCGGCCGCACGCGCGATCGAGACGTAGAGCAGCCCGAGGTCGTCGCAGTCGCCGTAGCCGTAGGCGAGCGTCTGCTCGCAGCTCTTGGGTGTTGTTCCGAGGACGTAGGTGAAATTGCCCATGACGTAGTCGAAGATATTGCGCAGGATGCGCAGCACGTTACCGTCGGTGCCATTGGAGAATTGCAGCGCCAGCTCCTGCACCTGCGTGTTGGAGGGCTCGACCTTCCACTCGTCCTGCAGGTAGCTGTCGTACTCGGAGGGGTAGTCGTTGACAGTTCCGGTCTCCTCCGCTTTCAGGTTAGACTGGATGGTCGAGACGGTGACGCTGTAGCTGACCGAAATCTCGACCCGTTCGCCATCCGAGATGTGCCCCTCCCAGAGCATCTTGCCGGCGTGTGTGTCGTCCCATGCCGGCGTCGCGTTGAGCGCGTGTATCTCCTGCCAGCTATTGCCGGCGCCCTGCGGGCCGCTGGGACGATGGCCCGGCTCGCTCAGCGCCAGCCGGTAGTCAGCCGATGGGTCCGAGGTGAGGAATATCGTAAAGTTGCGCATCACCGTCATGGTCACCGCTTCGGGGACTTCGTAGTAAGCGGTGTTCAGCTCCCCCCACAGGTCGTCGAGCTCGCGCAGGAAAGGCTGAGCCTGCGGCAGCGTCAGTAGTCCCGCCACCAGCAGCAGCGCCAGCAACGGTTTCAGCCAGCCGCGCCGCCGGCGGTAATGCGTGGCCTGACGGGGCTGCGCCGACTCTGTCACCGTGACCTGTGCCGGCGGGCGACCCGGCACCGCGACACCGCAGTTGGGACAGTTCGAACCGAGCGCTTCCAGCACGAAGCCGCAGTAGCTGCACTGCTCCATTGCGCCGGCATCTGCCGTAGCTATTAGAGAGTGCGCGAGCGCGAAATCCGGAATTCGTTAAGGACGATGACGGAGAGGCCGACAGCCAGCACGTAGGCTCCGGTCTGGAGGCCGACTGCCGTCGAGACCTCGACGACCATGATGGCGAGGATGCCACCCAGCAGGACGCCCCAGTGCGATATCTGCAACGCGTTGCTGTCCTCGGCGTCAAAATAGCGGATGAGGCCCGCGGCCGACTGGAAGCCCTGCGTCTTCTTCTCCTTCGCCATATGCGCGCGACCTGCCCCGTTTATTTAAGGATTGAGAACCTTTTAATCGGGACATCGGTCGCCGCGCGATGTATTGTCGCATGTGCATTGACGTCCACGGGCTGACGCCGACCAAGCTCAACGAACCGGAGCCGGCCGAGTACCTCGTTTCGCACTGTTACGAGGGCGACCTGAAGCACAAGCATTCCGAGGACGACGGGCTGCTGCAGCCGATGTGCAAACCCTGCCTCGAGCGGCTGCTGGATAACAGCGATATTCATGTCTTCAGCGCCTACCGGCTGGAAAAACTTGAACTGGAGGAAAAATAATGGGATTCGAAGAAAACGCAAAAAAACTAGATGTCCGCGCTATCATCCTCTCGTCAGTCATGACCGCCTTCGGGCTGGTCATTGCGCTGGCGTGGAAGGATGCGATCAACGCCACCGTCGCCTACGTAATGCCGAACAATGACGCCTCGACCCTTTACGGTGTCTACGTCGCGGCGGTCAGCGTCACGCTGCTCGTGACAGTGCTGGCGTGGCTGGTGATGCGCGCCAACCGGCAGATTGAAGAGCGGCTCGGGCTTGACGACGACGAGGACTGAGCCCGGTTATTCCCGCCACTTGATGTTGCACCCCAGCGCCGGCAGTTGCGGCTCCGCGACCGGCTCGCCCGTGAGCAGCGCCTCGAGCGCGTCGCGCAGCTCTTCGTGCTCGACGCGCTCGGGCTCCTGCCAGTTGTCGTCGAAGCGTCCCCGGTAGGCAAGCCGCCGTTGCGGAGCGGCGCCGGCGGCGGGGCCATACAGGAAGAAGTCGGGCGTGCACGCCGCCCCGTAGGCGCGCGCGACAGCCTGTGTTTCATCGTAGAGGTAGGGGAACGGGTAATCCTTCACGCGCGCGCGTTGCGCCATTTTCGCGGGCGCGTCGTCCGGAAAGCCTTCGGCGTCGTTGGCGCTGATGGCGACGAAGTCGGCGCGGCCCGCGAAGCCGCGCGCCAGCGCGATGACGCGCTCCTCGACTGCCTGCGCGTAGGGGCAGTGGTTGCAGGTGAATACCACCACCAGCGCCTCGGCGCCGAAGTCGGCTAGTCGCCATTCACGGCCGGTACCGGGCTCTGGCAGCGCGAAGTCGGGTGCACGGGTGCCGAGCGCCGGCATCGTCGATTCGGTCAGGACCACGGCTGTCGAAGGCGCGACGCCATTAATGGCTGCGCATCACCTGGCGGGGCCGCGATAGCGTCATCGCCTCCGGCAACGGCGTATTGCCTTACGGGGCGCCATCTCTATAACGCCCCCCGAATGCGCCGTCGCATGGCGACTCCCCGCAACATATTTCGCGCTTACGACATCCGCGGTATCTACGGCAGTGAGCTGACGCTCGTGACCGCCGAGCGTGTCGGCGCGACATTCGCGGCATACCTTGTCAGCAAGGGCGCTTCCGGCCGCATTTGTATTGGACGCGACGCGCGCACCAGTTCTCCTGACCTCGAGGCGGCGGTGACCTCTGGGCTGCGCAGCGGCGGCTGCGACGTCGAGTCGGTCGGGATGGTGCCGATTCCGGTCGCCAACTGGTGGACCTGGCGCGGCGATTTCGCCGGTGGGGTCTACATCACCGCCAGCCATAATCCGGCCGAATACAACGGCATCCGCTTCCGCCACCCTGATGGGACTGGCTTTACCGACGGCAACACGGAAGTGCGCGACTTATTCTTCGCCGGCGAGCCGCTCGTATCCGCGGCCGAGGGCGGGCTGTCGCGGGTCCCGGAAGCGGAAGTGCTGGAACTCTTCGCGACTTTCGCTGCCGAGCGCATCGGTTCACTGGCTGGCATGCGCATCGCGCTTGACCCCGGCAATGGCGTCGGCGGCGTCATTCTTGAATCGCTCTTCCAGCGCTTCGGCGCCACGACCAAAATCATCAACGGCGAGCCCGACGGTCGCTTCCCGAACCGCCCTTCAGAGCCGGCGCCGAAGAATATCGGTGCGCTGATGGAGCTGGTCGCCGCGAGCGATTTCGACTGCGGCATCGCCTTCGATGGCGACTGCGACCGTTGCGTTTTTGTCGACAACCGTGGCCGTGCGGTGCCGACCGAGAAAATCGGCATCCTGCTGGTGCCCGAGCTGTTGAAGCTGCGGCAAGGACCGGTGCTGGCCAACGTCCCCTGCTCGATGGTGCTGGAGGACGAAATCCCGAAGCTGGGCGCCGAACTGGTCTGGATTCGGGTCGGCGACGTCTTTGTTTGCGAGGAATTGAAGAAGCACAATGCGATACTGGCACTCGAGATTTCGGCCCATCTCTTCGCCCCCGACCTTACGGAATTCCTGTTCGATGACCCGCTGATTATTTCTCTCAAGGTGCTGGAGCTGCTGCGCGCTTCCGGCCGTAAGCTTTCGGAGCTGGCGGACGAAATTCCGTCGCTGTCCTACGAGGAACTCAAGTTCGCCTGCCCTGACGATGTAAAATTCGACCTGAACGCGGCGTTGCAGGCCGACTTCACCGCGCGCGGTTACCGTGTCGAGACCATTGACGGCGTCAAGGTCTGGCTCGACGATGGCTGGGTGCTGCTGCGCCCTTCCAACACGCAGCCGGTGATGCGCATGTTCATCGAGGCGCGCACACCCGAACGGCTGGCGGAAATCCGGGCGGAGTTCACCGCCGAGTATGAACTGGCGCTGGCATCGCTCTCAGGCTGATTTTATATAGCCCCCAAGGTGCGCGCCAGTGTGGAGCTGGAGCCGTTCCAGATAGCACTGATTGCGCTCGCGAGCGGAGCGATTGCCGGCATCGCCTACAAGGCGCGCGTGCTCGACCTGGTTGGCGCCATTCTGGCGTTCCTGATTTGCTTCATCTCGGCCACGATGGGCCACTGGAGCTGGCTGTTGCTGCTGCTCATCTTTGTCGGCGGCTCGTTCCTCGCGACCCGTTTCGGCTTCCACTACAAGCTCCAGCTCGGCGTCGAGGAATCCAAGGAGGGCACCCGCGGCGGCACCAACGTACTCTCGAACGGTACGGTGCCGGCGCTGGTCGCGCTGGCCTACGGCGGCGGATGGCTCAGCCCTGAGCAGGCGCTGATAGCGTTCACTACCGCGCTGGCGGCCGCGGCCGCCGACACGCTGGCTAGCGAAATCGGGGTATTCGCGCCGGCGCCGGTGCTGATTACCAGCCCCCGCACGCGGGTGCCGCCGGGGACCGACGGCGGCATTTCGCTTATTGGCTCGCTGGCGGCGGGACTTTCGGCGCTGAGCATGAGCATGATTTCACTCGCTGTGTTCGTTCTCGTGGGCTGGCCCGAAGGTTTTGAATGGAAACAGGCAGGGAATTTCAACTTCCTGCTGCTTTTCCTGCCGACAATGCTCGGTTTTATTGGTTGCCAGCTTGATTCAGTACTGGGTGCGACTGCTGAAAGGCGGGGATGGCTGGGAAAAGGCGGCGTAAATTTCGTCGCAATCGGCATAAGTGCGCTCATTTCGCTGCCATTACTGGACTTTTTCCAAAATTAAACTTCATTTTCCCCAAAACAGTGTTAATTTTTTATATATCGCCTTACGGTGGCGCGCCATGATGTCCGGCAATACTCCCGTGCTCATCCTCAAGGAGGGCACCCAGCGCGACACCGGCCGACAGGCCACGCACAACAACATCGCCGCAGCCAAGGCGATAGCCGAAGCAGTGCGCAGCACCCTTGGCCCGAAGGGCATGGACAAGATGATGGTCGACTCGATGGGCGACGTCGTGATTACCAACGACGGCGTCACGATTCTCAAGGAAATCGAGGTCGAGCATCCGGCCGCCAAGATGATTGTCGAGGTCGCCAAGACGCAGGATTCCGAATGTGGCGACGGAACTACTACCGCAGTCATCCTCGCCGGCGAACTGCTGAAGAACGCCGAGGAGCTGCTCAACAAGGGCGTCCACGCCACCGCCATCGGCAACGGCTACCGCCGCGCCGCGACAGAAGCGGATGCCATCATGCAGAAGTATGCGCGCCCCATCCGGCGCAGCGAGACCGCCAAGCTCAGGGCGATTGCCGTCACGGCGATGACCGGCAAGTCTTCCGAAGCGATGGCGGGCTTCCTGGCCGAGATTACCGTAAGCGCCGTCCGGTCGGTTGCCGAGGGCAGCGGCTGCAACACCATGGTCGACCGTGATGATATCAAGATCCAGAAGAAGCAGGGCGCTTCCATCGGTGACACCGAACTGGTGACCGGCATAATTCTCGACAAGGAGCCGGTGCATACGGGAATGCCACGGTGTATCGCGAAAGCGAAGGTGGCGCTGGTTGATGCGGCGTTCGAAATCCGCAAGACCGAGTTCGACGCCAAAATCCAGATTAACGACCCGTCGCAGGTGCAGGCGTTCCTCGACCAGGAAGAGGATACCATCCGCAAGCTCGTCATGAGGGTGAAAAAGGCGGGCGCAAACGTCGTCGTCTGCCAGAAAGGCATTGACGACCTGGCGCAGCACTTCATGGCCAAGCAGGGTATCATGGCCATTCGGCGCGCTAAAAAATCAGACATGGAAGCGCTGGCGCGCGCGACCGGCGGTAGTATCGTCTCGAGCATCGACTCCATCTCCAAGGCTGACTTGGGCGCTGCCGGCCTCGTCGAAACGCGCAAGATTGGCGACGACGACATGACCTTCATCACCAATTGCAGCAACCCCAAGTCGGTATCGATCCTGGTCCGCGGCGGCACCGAGCACGTCATCGACGAAATCGAGCGCAACCTCGAGGACGCTATCGGCGTCGTCTCACTGGTCGTCGAGGACGGGCGCATGGTGACCGGCGGCGGCGCAGCCGAAATCGAGCTGGCGCTCAAGCTGCGCAAGTACGCGCCGCGCGTCGGCGGCCGCGAGCAGCTCGCCATCGAGGCGTTCGCGGACGCGATTGAAATCGTGCCGCGCACGCTGGCCGAGAACGCCGGGCTGGACGTCATCGACACGCTGATGGCGCTGCGCAAGGCGCACACCCGCAAGGGGCGCAACCCCCACGCGGGGCTGGACGTCTTCAGCGGCTCGGTCGTCAACATGCGCTCGCGCAACGTGATGGAGCCGTTGCGCGTCAAGACGCAGGCCATCTCGTCCGCCACGGATGTCGCGAGCATGATTCTGCGCATTGACGATGTCATCGCCTCGCGGGCGCCCGAAGAGTCGCCGATGCCGCCCGGCGGCGACATGGGTGGCGGCATGCCGGGGATGTAGGCGCTGAAACTATAATTTAGGGCTGGCGTCACTGTAGATTTCGTGGGCGAGCCCGGCGTGAAGTTCCCGCTTCTGAATCAGCGCGTTGGCTTCCGCGTGCTCACGGCAGCGCCACACATGGCGCTGCCGTTAATGCCGGAAAGGGGAGCTGAATGAATAAACAAATCAAACTTGTAATCATCGGGGGCATAATTATCATTCTGATTAGTTCTTTCTTTTTTCCAAGCAAGGATTATGTTGAATATGAATATAATCTTACGATTACGACGGGTTAAGAACAATCCTACATTCTATGGATTTCTATCCCCGAAGGTTGGGAAGGGTTTACTGATTATTTGGAAGAAAAGTCAGGTGATGTCAACTTTACACTTACAGATATTAACGGCCAGCCAGCCCTGAATGTAACCGGAAAGGGGAACACCTCATTAAAATTCTATATGGAAAGCGAGGAGCAGAAAATTTTTTCATATATAAAAAATTCGAACAAGAACGGAACAAAGATTTTTCTTCAAAGGTCGTCCAATGAGCCAGTTTCAATTTTGATGGAGGATACCCTTAAGAATTGGGAAACCCTCCATGATTCAAGAGAAAAAATTCAAATAACATTAACTACTGATGGGTGGCAATCTGTTCATATGGATTCGAGAGAAAGCTAATATTTATTTTAGATTTCAATAAGAATAGAACGGGTCGGCCAGCTCCGGGTCCACTCCGAGCGTCCTGATGGCGCTCGCGACGTCTTCCGCCGGGAACTTGCCTGATTGCGCGAGCGCGTTGAGTGCCGCGACGGTGATGTGCTCGCCGCTGACCTCGAAGAAGCTGCGCAGCTGCTCGCGGGTATCGCTGCGGCCGAAACCGTCGGTGCCGAGCGTGATGTAGGGGCCGGGCACCCACTTGCCGACCATGTCGGGCACCGCGCGCATAAAGTCGGTGGCGGCGATGGTTGGCATGCGCCGCTTGCCCAGCTGCTGCTGGATGAACGGCGTGCGCTCTTCCTCGGTGGGGTGCAGCCAGTTCCAGCGCTCGCACTTCAACGCGTCGCGCCGCAGCCCGCCGTAGCTCGTCACCGACCAGATTTCGGCGGCGACGCCGAATTTTTCTTCGAGTATCTGGGCGGCACGTAGCACCTGCTGCATGATTGAGCCGCTGCCGAAGAGCCGCACTTGCGGCTTCGCCGGTTTCCGGAAGCGGTAGATGCCCTGGATGATGCCGCGCTCGGCACGCGCTGGCTTGGGCGGCATGGCGTAATTTTCGTTGTAGAGCGTCAGGTAGTAGAGCAGGTCCTCCTGTTCGTCGACCATGCGCCGCAGCCCCTCGCGCACGATGACCGCGATTTCGTAGGCGAACGCCGGGTCGTAGGCAAGGCAGCACGGCACCGTCGCGGCGACCAGCAACGAATGCCCGTCCTGGTGCTGCAGCCCCTCGCCGTTGAGCGTCGTGCGACCGGCGGTCGCGCCGAGCAGGAAGCCGCGCGCGCGTGAATCAGCGGCGCACCAGATGGCGTCGCCGACGCGCTGGAAGCCGAACATCGAGTAGAAGATGTAGAACGGTATGGTCTGTTCGCCGAAGCTGGAATGGGCGGTGCCCGCTGCGGTGAAGGAGCTCATCGCCCCCGCCTCGGAGATGCCCTCCTCGAGAATCTGGCCGTCCTCCGCCTCGACGTACGACAGAAGCAGCTCGGCGTCGACCGGCGTGTAGTCCTGCCCGAGCGCGTTGTAAATCTTGAACTCGGTGAAGAGCGCTTCTATCCCGAAGGTGCGCGCCTCGTCCGGGACGATAGGGACGATGCGCTTTCCGAATTCGCCAGAGAGCATCAGGTTGCGCATCAGCCGTACGAACGCCATCGTCGTCGAGACCTGCTGTTCGCCGCTGCCGTCATCGAACTCCCTGTAGGTGTCGCGTTTCGGCAGCGCGACCGTGGTCGCGCTGCGATTACGTTGTGGGACGCAGCCGCCCAGCGCATCGCGGTGCGAGAGCAGGTACTGCACCTCCTCGCTGTCGTCGGCCGGCAGGTAGTAGGGGAACTCCTCCAGTTCGTCGTCGGAAATCTGCAGCTCGAGCAGGTCGCGGAAGAACTTCAGGTCCGGCGATTCGAGCGCCTTCTTCTGGTGGGTGATGTTGCGCGCCTCGAAGCCGCCGCCGAGCGCCCACCCTTTCACAGTCTTGGCGAGGATGGCGGTCGGTGCACCCTTATACGCCATTGCCGCCGCGTAGGCCGTGTAGACCTTCTGCGTGTCGTGCCCCCCGCGCCGCATGCGCGTCAGCTCGTCGTCGGGAATCCCGGCGACGAGATGCTGCAGCTCGGGGCCGAAGAATTGCTCGCGGATGTTGTCGGCCGACTCCACGGCGAGCCGCTGGTAGTCGCCGTCGAGCGTCTCCTCCATGCGGTGGAGCAGCAGCCCGTCGCTGTCGCGCGCCAGTAGCGGGTCCCAGTCGCTGCCCCAGATGACCTTGATGACGTTCCAGCCCGCGCCGAGGAACTTTGCTTCCAGCTCCTGAACAATCTTGCCGTTGCCGCGCACCGGCCCATCGAGCCGTTGCAGGTTGCAGTTGACGACAAACGTCAGGTTGTCGAGCTTCTCGCGTGCTGCCAGCGTCAGCGCGTGCAGCGTCTCCGGCTCGTCGCATTCGCCGTCGCCGGGGAATGCCCAGACGCGCGACTGGCTGGTATCGGCAATACCGCGCGCGTGGAGGTAGCGGTTGAAGCGCGCCTGATAGATGGCGTTGGTCGGGCCGAGCCCCATCGAGACAGTCGGGAACTCCCAGAAATCGGGCATCAGCCGCGGGTGCGGGTAGCTCGAGAGCCCTGCGGTGAACGCCTCGCGACGGAAGTGGTCCATCTGCGCCTCGCTCAATCGCCCTTCGAGGAACGCCCGCGAGTAGATGCCGGGCGAGGCGTGGCCCTGAAAGTAGACGAGGTCGCCCGGCCCCCGTTCCTTGCCGCGGAAGAAATGGTGGAAGCCGATTTCGTAGAGGCTCGCAGCCGAGGCGTAGGTCGAGATATGGCCGCCGATGCCGCCATGCCGCTTGTTGGCGCGCGAGACCATCATCGCCGCGTTCCAGCGGATGATGCGCCGGATGCGCCGCTCAATGCCCTCGTCGCCCGGATAGGGCGGTTCGGCGCTGGCGGGGATTGTGTTGATATATGGTGTGTTCAGCACTTCGGGAATTGCGACGCCCTGCCGCTGCGCCGCTTCGAGCAGCCGGTAGAGCAGGTTGCGCGCGCGGTCGCTGCCGCCCGCCTCGATTACCGCCTCCAGCGACTCAATCCACTCGCGCGTCTCCTGCGGGTCGCGGTCGGGCAACTGCTGCGTGAAGTCATCCTGCATGATGGGGCCGGGGCGATATTGGTGGAGTTAAAAGGATTGGTCGTCGAAGAACCGCGCCAGCCGTTGCGGCTGGCGCGGTTGTTCCAGCCGCTTGTGCCAGGCGTATGCGACCAGCAGCGGGAACGTCAGGGAGGCTTCGCCCCACACCATGACTTCCTCGATTTTGCGGTCGTTCTTGCCCCATGAAATCGCCTCGCGCAGCGTCGACCCCGAAAGGCCGCCGTCGCGCACGTCGGCGACCGAGAGCTGGATGCCGAAGCGGTGACGGCTCGGTGTATGCCCTAGCATCTCCGCCGCAATCACCGCGTCCTGCGCGTAATTCTTTGGAACGCCGCCGCCGACGACCAGCAGCCCGGTATCGCCGGCCCACGCCTTCAGTTCGGCCAGTTCGTGGAAGTCGCGGATGCTGTCGATTCCGACGCTCTGCTCGAGCCCGCGCTGCGCCTGGTGCATCACCAGACCCACGCCGACCGAGCAGTCGTTGAGCGCCGGGACGAAGATGGGCACGCCCATTTCGAACGCGACCTGCAGCACCGAGTCCTGCACTCCCTCGGCTGAAGCGAGCCAGCGGCCGCACTCAGCGAGGAAGGCGCGGCTCGAGTAGCGTCCTGGCTCCATGCCATCGGCAATCCGGATGTAGGTGGCGTCCACCTGCCGCAGCGCCAGCTCGTCGAGCAGGTGGTCGTAGACCCGGTCCACCAGCAGCTCCTGTAATTCACCGTCGTCCATATCGGGCCGGCAGTGGTAGTGCGAATGCCCCAGCGCCTCGAGCATATCCTGCTCGAAGAGCGCCCCGGTGCAGACCAGCAGGTCGGCCAGTCCGCTGCGGAGGCTGTCGATGACCACCTGCCGCATCCCGGCGCTGAAAAGGCTTCCCGCCAGCGACCAGATAATACCCAAATCCTCATGCGTCTGGCGCTCAAAGAGCGCCGCCGCTTCGCCCAGCTGCCGTCCCTGAAAGCTGCCGCTGCGCATCGTGTCGAACAGCTGCACCGTGCCGGGGTGCTCGGCAACCCGGAATTGCCGTACGGGGTCGCGCAGCAGTTCCTCGCGGCGCGCCTGCTGGGCAGGGGTAAAATCGCCTGCGGGGATTGGCGGCGGAGTGGTGCGTTCCCGGCTTTCGTCGCTGGCTGCCGCCTCGCTCATTCTGCTGGCAGCAGCTCCAGCTTGTAGCCGCCGCGGGGGCGTAGCACGCGCCCGCGGTTCTCGAGGATTCTCTCGACGAGTTCGCGGTCGTTAGTTGCCACTACCGCGCCGCGCCGTGCCGCCTCGAGCAGCACGTTGTCGACGCCGCCGATACCGAGGTTGATAACCATCATTTCCTGGCAGAACTCGGCCGCCGACTTCGCGTCAGGTGTCCCGAGCATCTCCAGCTCCTCGAGCACGCAGTTGGCGATGCGGATATCGCAGCCCGGCAGCGCCTCGTTAATCGCCTCGCGGAAGTCAGGGCCGCCCGCGAAGGGCCAGAGCAGGATGTTGGTATCGGGGAAGACGAGGGTCATGCTTGCAGGATTCCATAGCCAATCAGGTGCCAGCGTGCATCGATGCGACGGCTGATGGCAATCCGCTGTCCCTCAGCCGCGCAGACCGGCAGCTTGAGCGAAGCTTCGAGCCATTTTTCGTTAACCTGAATCGGGATGCCGACGGTGGTCGAAGTCCCGACGGTGAGCATCAGCGGCTCTTTCGTGCGCAGCGCTTCGACCTGCTGGCTACCGCTGGTGCCGACCGCCCGGTCGAGCAGCTGCACCTCCATGCGGAGCTTCTCCAGCACTGGCGGCAGTGTCCCGGGGCGACCGATGAGCGAGCCGAGCATTGAATCAGATTTCGTAATCGTCGGGTCGAGCCCGGTGCCGATGGCGACCAGTCCTCCCGCAGTCACGCTCTTGCGTTCGCTGCTGCCGCTGTGCAGGCTGGTGACGCTGGTCGTGACCGGTTCCCAGCCCTTGCTGGTCTTGCGTCCCGGCCGGATTTCGATTTCGTCCCCGAGCGCCAGTTCGCCTTCGATGAGCGAACCGCCAATCACGCCTCCCCTGAGCTTTTTCGGCAGAGTCCCGGGGCGGTTGATGTCGAACGAGCGCGCGATGTTCATCGCCAGCTCCGCCTGCGGGTTCCGCTCGGGCGTCGGGAAAAGTTCTTCGAGCACCTCAATCAGCAGGTCAATGTTGCGATTGTGGTGCGCCGAGACCGGCACCACGGGGGACTCCGCCAGCGTGGTGCCGGAGAGGAATTCCCTGATTTCAGCGTAGGACTCCTGTGCGCGCTGCTCGGAGCAGACGTCAATCTTGTTCTGCACGACGACAATGTTCTCGAGCCCCATCGTCTCTAGCGCCGCAAGGTGCTCTCGCGTCTGCGGCTGAGGGCATTTCTCGTTGGCGGCAATGAGCAGGATGGCGGCGTCCATGATGGCCGCCCCGGAGAGCATGATTGCCATCAGCGTCTCGTGGCCGGGCGCGTCGACGAAGCTGACTGTACGCAAATACTCGGAGCCTTTTTCTTTCAGCGAAGTGTAGCGGTAGCCACCGTTCTCCTTGACGCGGTAGAAATCGGCGTCAGCGTAGCCCAGCTTGATGGAGATGCCGCGCTTCTGTTCCTCGGAGTGCTGGTCGGTCCAGCGGCCGGTCAGCGCCTGTGTCAGCGTAGTCTTGCCGTGGTCGACGTGGCCGACCATGCCGATGTTGATTTCCGGCTGGGAGGTAGCGCCTGCCAAGTCATTCCTCCGCCCCGAGCAGTTCCTCGACCGGTTTAGGCCCATACTCGACAATCTTCAGGTTGAGCTGCGAGACCTCGGGTCCGAGGTCCTGTCCGCGCACCATCTTGCGCTTGCGCTGGCCGGGGCGCCGCGGGTTGAAGCCGGTCGAGCCGCTGAGCATCAGCCGCTGCCGTCGCCCACCCGGAAGGCCGGGGCGCATCGGGACGCCCGAGCCATCGCTGCCGCCGGTAATTTGCAGCCGGTAGCCGGGGAGGTTGACGAAGATACCGTCAATTTCATCGCCGATGGAACGGCCGATAAGTGCGCTCGAGTCGCTCTCGGAGAGCGCGTGGTTGAACGCTTTGCGCGACTTCGGGTCTGAGATTGTGGTTTTGAACTCCGCCATGTTGCACCTTGAACGGGAGTTGGCGCTCAAGAAGGGTCGTATATAAAACGCGCGGAGCAGATGGTTAAATATACCGGGGGTGCCTCGAAAGCGCATGGTTACGCTGGTGCTCGCGATAGATCGCGACAACGATCTCGGCCGCAAAACCGGCATTCGCAGCCCTGTCATCGGGCGTGATGCCAACCTTGCCGCGGCGCAGGAACTGGGGCTCGCAGACCCCGAGGAGAGCGACACCAACACTATGCTCGCCGCGGTACGGGTCTACGACCAGCTGATGAAGGATGACGCCGATGTCGAGGTGGTGACCATCTGCGGCGACGTGCGTGTCGGCACGCGGTCCGACATGAAGATTGCCAACACGCTCGACCAGGTGATTGCGCAGACGCACGCCACGCGCGCGGTAATCGTGAGCGACGGCGCCGAGGACCGCGAGCTGGAGCCGATTATCCGCAGCCGGCTGCTGATTGACTCGACGCGGCAGGTGGTTGTGCAGCAGTCGCGCCCCATTGAGGACACGCTCTACACCATCATCCACAAGATGGAGGACCCCAAAATCCAGCGCAAGTTCATCCTGCCGCTGGCGCTGACCGCCTTCGTCTGGGGATTGCTGGCGCTGATGAACAAGGGCGAGATTGCTAACGGAGCTATCCTGCTGACGCTTGGCGGCTACATGCTCATCAAGGTCGCGGGCTGGGAAGATGAAATTCGCAAATTCTATCACGACTTGCTTAGCGGTACCAGCGAACGGGTTTCGCTGACCGCCTACATTATCGCGGCGCTGCTGCTGATTATCGGTGTCGCGCGAGGCCTTGACGCGATGCAGGAAGTCGCCAGCAAGGGAATACTGGCGATGGTACTCGGCTTCATGTCGCTGGAAGGCGTCCTGCCGCTGCTGCTGGCGGGGCTGCTGATTATCGAACTTGGCCGTACTGTCGACAACTACCTTCAGGGCGGGACTTTCAACTTCAGCATCGTGACCTTCTTCTTCACCGTTACCAGTCTCGGCCTCATCGTGGCAGGCTTCGTCGAAATCGTCAACGATATCTTCGTCCTGGGTGACTTCATCTCAACCAAAGTGCAGTATGTCCTTGGCGGCATCATCTGGGCCTTCATCGGTTTCCTGGTCAACGACTCCATTCGCGACCGCCAGGACTCGTCATTGCCGGGCGAGGAGTGAAGCCCCACGTCCTGCGCATCGGCCACCGGCCGGAGCGGGACAAGCGCATTTCGACGCACGTTGCGCTGACCGCGCGTGCCTTTGGCGCTGACTGCATTACGCTGCACCGCCCCGACTCGCGAGTCGTCACGACGGTCGAAGACGTCGTGCAGCGCTTCGGCGGCGATTTCTCCATTGCGACCACAACTCGCCCGCGGGCGGTCGCGCGTGACTGGCGCGGCAAGGTGGTGCACCTGACCATGTTCGGCACCCCGCTGGCTGAGGCGGCGCCGCTGCTACGCCATGAATCGGAACTGCTGGTAATCGTCGGCGCCGAACGGGTGCCGCGCTGGACGTTCGAGCTGGCGGACTGGAATGTCGCCGTCGGCAGCCAGCCGCACTCGGAAGTCGCGGCGCTCGCAATTCTGCTCGCCGAACTCGAGCCGCGCTGGGCCCAGCCGGAACTCGACGGCGAGCTACAGGTCATCCCGAGCGCGCAGCGGCGACGGCTGGCGGCTATCCCGACCGCGGACGAGTGCCTCGCGCTGCACGGCGGCGCGGGCTCGCCCGCGCCGCTGCTGGCGCACTGCCGCGCCGTCGCTGAAATGGCGGCCGCGGTGACTGACGCACTGAGCGGCAACGTCGCGCTCGCGAACGCTGGCGCGCTGCTGCACGACATCGGCCGCACCCGCGCCGCCGGCGTCGAGCATTGCGCGCTCGGCGCGGCAATGGCGACGGAAGCGGGCTTCCACCCCGGCGTGGCGCACATCATCCGCGCGCATGTCGCCGGCGGCATCCCGCAGCGCGAAGCTCGCACGCTGGGACTGCCGCCCGGCGACTACCTGCCGCGCACGCTGGAAGCACGGGTCGTCGCGGCGTGCGACAACCTGCACGCCGGCAGCCGCCGCCGCCCGCTCGCCGACTGCACCGCGTGGCTCGAGTCGCAAGGGCTCGCAGCGGCAGCGCGCCGCGTCACGCGGCTGCATCGCCGGGTTTCGCGGCGCCTCGGGCGCGACCTCGCCGAGTTCTAGTTTTCGGCTGCGTCGGCGCTGGCATCGTTAGCTTCAGTTTCACCAGCGTCCGCTTCTGCGTCAGGTTCATCGCCGCTATCCGCGACCGCACCGCGCTCGAGTGAGATGTGGATGAAGCTGACGCGATAGGTGCCTTTGCCCGACGAGCGCGGCGCGTTATCGGTGCCGATTTTGACGTTGGCGACCTGTACGTCCGCCTCCTCCAGAAAGCGGTGCCGCACCTGCTCGGAGACGTTCACGGCGTTGGAAATGGCCGGCCCCAGCGCGCGCAGCACGACGCGCCGGATGTCCTCGCGGGCGAAGAGTGCGATGATGTCGGGGAAATAGATGAAGGGGTCTTCCTGCCCGATGAAGACCGTCCCGACCCCGTTCTTGATGGTCTTGCGCACGCCGTGCCGTCGCTGGTGTGGCGGGCGTCCGCCCTGCTGCCGGCCGCCGCGTGGCTTGCCGCGACCGCGGTCGTCGCGCCCCGGTTTGCGCTGGCCGCCGTGTGGCTTGCCGCCGCCGCCCTTGCGCGACTTTCCGTCGTGGTGCTGGCCCTTGCCCTTTCCACGCGCGGGCTGGCGCACCTCCTTGTCGCCTTGCGGTTTTTCGTCGCCGCCCTTGCGTGGCTTGTCGTTCGGGCTACCGTTGTCGCCCTTACCATCCTTGGTCATGGGAGCGCTCGCACCGGCCCGTCGTATATAAACTAGTCGAATTCCTCGCCTGTCCAGCGATGCTCGATTCGGCCGTAGAAAAGCTGTGTTGCCAGCAGCAGCACCAGGCAGGTGAAGCTCAGGGTGACCATCACCACCGGCAGCGCCTGCTCCAGCGCCATGCTCAGGATGGCGAGCAGCACCATCGGCGGAGTGCTGACCAGGAAGAAGCGCGCGAAGATGGTCGCGTCGTAAAGCGACGAGTTGGTGCGCAGGCCAGTAATCCAGGCCGTGTAGCTGACGACGTACAGGCCCACGGCTGCCATCACGAAGATGGCGAGCGGCAGCAGCCGCAGCTCCCTGCTCAGGAGCGCAATCAGTCCCATGAATAGCGCCGGAATCCACCACGTCACCGCTGCGAACAGCACCAGCCGCGCGCGCACCAGGTCGGGCACCTGTAGCGGCAGCGTGGCGTAGAAGCTGCTGTCGTCCATCGTGTTGAGCCACGAGTAGAGCATCGTCCCGAAGAAACCGACCATCACGCCCCAGAAGATGGTGTTGAACTCGACTTCCAGCGGCAGTCCGCGGTCAAGGAACCAGTTGACGAAAACCAGCATCGTCAGCGGCGCCGCGAACGAAAAAACCATCTTGATGCCGGTCCGCGACCGCTGCAAATCCAGCCGCTCCTTCGCCACCACGGCCGGGATGGCCCAGCGACGGCTCCATTCGCTGCCGGCCAGCGTCTCGCGATACTCCTCGCGGTAGCCCTGTGCCGGCGGCAGCGCCTGCTCGTGGAATTCCCCGACGAGCAGCGTCGCGACCAGCGCTGGCAACAGCATCAGCCCCCAGCCGAGCAGTATCGGCGGGCTGCCATCGAGATACCACGCCAGCTGCGGCAGCCCGTCGCTCACAAGCATCGCGCCGAATGCCAGCAGCATAGCGCCGCCGCCGGCGACCGCCGCGTAGAGCGAGCGGCGGTAGAGACTGGCGACCAGGAACGCCCCCGCCAGTCCGGTGCAGAATGATGGCAGCAGGCTCGCCAGCAGCAGCAGCATGCGGTCGGGCGCGATGAAGCTCCAGTGGGTGCCGAGCAGCGCGCCGAGCGTGAGCGGAACGAACGTAAAGAGCGCGTAGAACGCCAGTTCCTTGCAGAAGTATATTCCCATGACACGCCGGTAGGTGAGCGGCTGCGTCTCCGGCAGGCTGGTGACCAGTGCGTAGTGGCCGAAAATGCGCTCAAGGAAGTCGCTGCCGAAGAACGCCAGCCCGCCGGTGAAGAGCCCGTAGAACAGGAAGCTGAAGTGCAGCCCCAGCAGCACTTCGTGATACGGCACCCCGGCGACCAAGTCCTGCGCCAGCGCGGTGGCGAGCAGCCCCGCACCGACGACCAGCAGCGGGAAGAGCCAGAAGCCGCGCCGGCTGGCGAAGCTGCTGTTGAGCCGCACCTCCTCCTGCAGCATGCGCCAAAGCAAAAGCCGGTTCACGCAACCATCTCGTGGAACAGCGCCTCGAGCGTCGTCCCCTGCGACCGCAGCTGCTCCAGCTCGATGAGCGAACGGATGCGGCCACGGTGGATGATAGCGGCGCGATTGCAGAGCCGTTCAGCGTTCTCGAGCATGTGAGTGTTCAGGAACACCGTCCCGCCCCCCGCAACATACTCGTCGAGCCAGTCGCGCACTTTTGCCTGCACCAGCGGGTCAAGGTTGATGAACGGCTCGTCGAGAAACAGCACTTCCGGCTGCGCGATGAACGCCGCCGCCAGCAGTACCTTCTGCCGCTGCCCGCGCGAGAGCGTGCGGCAGATACGGCCTTCGGCCTCCTCGAACTCGAAAAACTCCAGCCACCACTCAACCTCACCCTCGCAGCCCCGCACGGCCACCACCAGCTCGAGCACCTCGCGCGGCGTCAGGAAGCTGGGGGGCGTTGACTGTTCGGGGACGATGCCGGCGCGGCTGCGCACCTCAAGCGGCTGCTGCGCGACCGGCAGGCCCAGCACCTCCGCCTCGCCGCTGGTGGCGCGAATCTGCCCCGTCAGCACTTTCAGCAGCGTTGTCTTGCCGGCGCCGTTGGGGCCGAGCAGTCCGAAGAAGTCGCCCCGCTCGACGCTGAAAGAGACGTCGCGCAACGCCTTGACGTCGCCGTAAGCCTTCGACAGCGAGCGGACGGTCAGCGCCGGCAGCGGCTCACCCCTTGCGGCCCAGCATCATCCCGATGGCCGAGCGGATGACTGACTTATCGTTGCGGCTGACGGCCATCGCTTCCTCGTCGTCGGCGAGAACCTGGTCGCGCAGCTTGAACATCACCTGCTCCCAGCGCAGCGTGCCCTTGCCCGCGAGTCGCACCGGCAGCGGCAGCAGCTCCCAGGTGCGGTTGACCACCTGCCCCCGGAACCATTCGTCGTCGAGCACCTTGTCGCGTCCCTTGCCGGCAGCGCTGGCGAGCGCCTTGCCGACAATCGCCGCGACGAGCACACCATACGTCGGCCAGAGCTTGTCGTGCGCGACCGCGACCGCCGCGCCCGCCTTGCGGCCAGCCGCCTCGCCGCCCCCCTTCACAGCGGCGGCGCCGGCCGATGCCGCACCAGCCGCCGTTTCCGCGGCCGCGGCCGCCCCGCTGGCAGCTGCGCCCGCCGCCGCGACGGCAGCGCTCTCGGCAACATCTGCGGCGGACTTCGCCGCCTCGACCGCCATCCCGGCCGCAACTCCGGCACCTTCGCGGGCGGCGTCTCCCGCCTGCCGCGCCTTCCCGGTGGCGCTGGCGCCCACCTCCGCGGCAATCTCGAGTGCGTCGCCGGCGATGTGCACCGCCTGTTCGACCGCGACTCCGCCCAGTTCGCTGGCGCCCTCGGCCAGCTGCTCGCCCTTACGCGCCGCCGTCTCGACGACGCCGGCGCCAATCTCGGCCGCGTCCGCGGCGAGTTCGCTGCCCTTCTCGAGCGCGACTTCGCTGGCGTCGGCCGCCACGTTGGCCGCCGTCTCGACGACGTCCGCCGCCACGTCGGCCGCGACCGCCACGCCCTCCGCGGTCTTTTCGGTAGCGACCGCGGCCGCCTTACCGCCGCTGCGGACCGCCGTGCGGGTTGCCCCCTTCAGGATTTTCGCCGCTTTGCCTGCAAGCTCAGCGCCCGCCTCGACTGCGGCGCCCGCGACCGCCCCGGCGGTATCGATCACGTCACTTGCAGTTTGCTCGGCTTTATCGACTGCGGCGTCAAGGTGCGGTTCGCCCCCTTCTGCCGGCTTGCGCTTGCGGGCCATGCGACCGCAACCTGCAGCGCTAATAAATGCGCTGCGCCGTAACACGATGGCGCGGGGGTCGCATAGCATGGCCGATTGCGCCGGGCTTAGGACCCGGTTCCGAAGGGATTCGTCGATTCAAATTCGACCCCCCGCACCATTTATCTGCCTGCGAGCCTGCCCCTTCGTGGCTGAAGGTGAATCGGACGAGCCCGCGGACGACGAAGACGAGCAGGAAACTGCGGAGCGCAAGCGGGTCACGAAGCGCGACCGCAAGGCGAAGCGCAGCTACAGCCGCTACCGCCACGGCGGGCGGCGCGGGACGCGCGATGGCTGAAGCGCTGGTGGCAGGAACCGCGGCGCAGCCTAGGGCGAAGGTGGAAACCTCCGCCCGGCTGCTCGCGGTGGTCGAACTCGGCGGGACGCGCTGCCGCGCCGCCATCGGCCGGGTGCATGCCGGGAAGCCGGGCGCGGTCGCCGAACGCTTCGAAATCCCGACAGGCGACCCGCAGCCGACGCTCGCGGCGCTCGCTGAGTGGCTTGCCGCGCGCGGACCGTTTGCGGCCGTCGGCGTCGCCAGCTTCGGGCCGCTAAGGTTAGACTCCGCGGCGCGCGATTACGGCCGGCTGCTGACGGAGAGCAAGCCGGGCTGGCGCGACGCCGATGTGCTGGCGCCGTTCCGCCCGCTGGCGCAACGGCTGGCGCTCGAGACCGACGTCGGCGCCGCCGCGCTGGGCGAGCAATTGCAGCGCGGTGGGCGCGGCACGCTCGCCTACGTCACGGTCGGGACCGGCATCGGCGGCGGGCTCGCCAGCGACGGCCGCGTCCACCACGGGCAGCTGCACCCCGAGATAGGCCACTTGCGCGTCCCGCACGATGGCAGCTTCGCCGGCGTTTGCGCCGCCCACGGTGATTGCTGGGAGGGGCTCGCGTCAGGCCCCGCGTTGGCGGCGCGGACTGGTACGCCGGCGGAGGCGCTGCCGGACGGCGACCCCGCCTGGGCGACCGAGGCGGAGCTGCTGGCGCACGGCCTGCACGCTATCACCGCCGTCGCGATGCCCGATACCATCGTGCTCGGCGGCGGCGTAATGCAGCGCGCAGGACTGCGCGCGGCGGTCGCACGCCGGCTGGCGGAGCTGAACGCCGGCTTCGCGCCGCTGCCGGAGGTCGCCGCGCCGGCGCTCGGCGAGGATTCAGCGCTGGCCGGCGCGCTGCTTCATGCCAGCACCCAGAGCCGGTAATCGCCGCTGTAGCGCAGCTGGTGGCCGAAGTGCGCCGGCCGGTGCTTGAGCAGCTGGAGCCCGCGATAGGTGCGGTTGAGTAGCATTGACGCCACCACTGGCTGCGGCAGGTCGATGGTTCGCGCCCGCCGGAAGCCGTGGCGCGCCAGCAGCCGTTCGTAACCGGGCGTGCGCGACGATGAGATGTGGAGCTCCGGCTCGCAGCGGCATAGCTCCACCAGCTCCCCGGCGAGACCGTCGCCGCCCGGTTCTGCCAGCGGCGTGCGCAGCAGCCGCAGCGCCGGGCCGGGAGAACGCGAGCGCATCGCGACGGCAGTGGCGGGCGGGTTTAGGGATATGCGCCGCGGGCTCTGGAATTGCAGGTCATGGTGGGCCCGTCCGGATTTGAACCGGGGTCTAACGGCCCCCAGCCGTCAAGGATGCCAAGCTACCCCACGGGCCCTGTTCGTGGCCACGGTGCGGCCGTAATAAAATCAGTCGTAGGGCAGCACTTCGTCAATCAGGTCGGTGTGCGCCATGTAGATGCGGCGGCAGCAGTAGCGCTCGATGCCCAGGTCGTTCATGACCTCGGCTCCGTTCTCGCCCTTGGCGACTCGCTCGCAGAACTTTTCGTAGTGGCCACCAATGACCTTGTTGCATGTGAAACAGCGTACGGGTATCAGCATTTTCTCACCTGTATGATTTTTGTCGCTTTGCGCGCGCCCCGCGCCCCATGGGGTGCTTGGGTTCCTTGCGTCGCGTGTCGTTGACCAGCAGTGCGCGGTCGTAGCTCATGAACAGCGCGCGTAATTCTTCGTCCTTGAACCAGTCGACCAGCCCACGCGCAATCGCAGTACGGCTCGCCTCGGCCTGTCCCATCACGCCTCCGCCCTCCACCTTGACCGAGACGTCGATGCGGTTAAGGCGGTTGCCCGCCAGCTCGAGCGGCTCCATAATCTTGAGCCGTGCCAGCTCCGGCTGGTAGTATTCGACCGGCTTGCGGTTGATGCGCACGCAGCCCTTGCCGGAGCGGAAAGTGGCGCGCGCAATCGCGGTCTTGCGCTTGCCGCTGGTGTTGACGACCTTTACCATCAGAATTTCGCTCCCAGCTTGCGCGAAACGTCGCCGAGCGTGACATGCACCGTCCCCGAAGTCATCTGTGCCCGCTCAATCGTTTCCGGCTTCTTGGCGCCTGCGGGGCCGATGTCGACCCGTAGCCGCTTGAAGGCGGCGCGGCCGCGCGGCGTCTGGTAGGGGATCATGCCGCGCACCGAGCGCTTGAACATCAGGTGCGGCATGCGCGGGTAGAATGGCCCCTTGCGCTCGTGGTTCAGCTGCCGCTTCTCGGTATATTCGCGGAAGACCGAATGGCGTGCGCCGCTGACCACCGCCTTTTCGGCGTTGACCACGTGCACTTCGTCGCCGTTGAGCAGCGCCTTGGCGACATAGCTTGCCAGTCGTCCCATGATGCAGCCGCTCGCGTCGTAAACCTTCATCCCATCAACCTCACGCCGGCGCCTTTCGGGTGCGCCTTAAGCATTTCCGGCAGCGACAGGCAGCTGCCTCCGGCCGCCTCGACCTTTTCGCGTGCCGATGCGGAGAAGCTGAATGCGCCGACGGTGAGCGGCTTTGAGATGGCGCCGGAGCCGAGCAGCTTGCCCGGGACGACGACCGTCGCTTTTGCCTCAGTGTGCCGCTCGAGCCGCGAAATATTGATGCTGGGCCACGTCCGTGCGGGGCTCTCCAGCCGACCGGCGACCGCCTTCCAGACGGGGGCCTCGTTCTCGCGGGCGGCCTGCTTCAGGCTGCCTACCAGCGACTGCAGATGCGCGTTGCTTTTGCGGTCGATTCGCTTCGGGGCCATACGGGGGCGGCCGGGCAGGACGCCCCATATATAAATCTGCAGGCTACTTTTCGGGCAGAATCCTGACGGTATCACCGTCGACCTCGAGCCGTCCCGCCGCGAGCAGTCGCACCGCCTTCGGCAGCAGCCGGTGTTCGTGCGGCAGGATGCGCGCCGCGAGCGTCTCCGCGTCATCGCCCGGCAGCACCGGCACCGCCTGCTGCAGGATGACCGGGCCGGTGTCGACCCCGTCATCAACGAAGTGCGCTGAGCAGCCGCTCTCCGCAACGCCGGCAGCCAGCGCGTCGCGGTGCGCGTGCGCGCCGGGGAAGAGCGGCAGCAGCGCCGGATGAATGTTCAGGATGCGGTACCGGAACGCCCTGATAAACTCCGGCGTCAGCAGCCGCATGAACCCTGCCAGCACGACCGCCTCGGCGCCGCGGTCGCGCAGCAGCACCAGCGCGCGCCTGTCAAACTCGGCGCGCGCCATGGCACCGGAGTCGATGAACTCCCACGCGATACCGGCCGCCTCGGCACGCGCAACCGCCGGCGCGTCGCGTTTGTTGACAATCAGCAGCACCAGCTCGGCGCCCGGCAGCTCGCCCCGCGCGCGGGCATCGATGAGCGCCTGAAAGTTGCTGCCGCGTCCCGACGCCATCACCGCAAAGCGCATTGCGCCGGCAGCGCCCCCGCGCTAAATCAGCCGCGCCGCCATGTCAGCAGCACGCCGTCGCCCAGTCGTTCGGCGTCCGCGAGCGTGAAAGCGTGCATCTCGCCCGGCGTTGCCGCGCCGGGTCCGCCGGCGACGGTCGGCGACGTCACGCCGCCAATCAGCGTGTTGGCGACGAACTGGGTGAACTCGTCCCACAGCCCCGATATCAGGAACGCCCAGAGCACCGTCTCGCCGCCTTCGACCAGCACCTTACGCACCCCGCGCACATGAAGCAGCTCTAGCAGTCGCGTCAGGTCCACCGCGCCGTTACCGCACGCGACCACTTCTGCGCCGCGCAGCTCCCGTCGCCGCGGCCGGCTGCCGGTGGCGACCAGCGTTGGCGCGTCGCCCTGTAGCACCCGCGCCGAGCGCGGCGTCCGCAGCGTCGTGTCGAGCACCACCCGCAGCGGGCTCTCGCCGGCCGCCAATGCCGTGTCAAGAAGCAGCCGCGGGTCGTCCTGCAACACGGTGCCGATGCCGACGATGACGGCATCGCATTCCGCCCGCAATGCGTGCACTCGCCGGTGGTCGTCGTCGCACGAGAGCCGCACCGGCCGCCGGTTCGCCAGCGCTATCTTGCCGTCGAGCGACGCGGCGCAGTTCACGATGACGTAGGGCCGTTCCACGCGCCGCGCAGCAGGCGGGGAGTTATAGGGGATGCGTAGCTACGCGGAGATGCGTAGTTCACTCAGTCTGGAAATTCCTGAACCACACCCTGCCCAGCCACCAGACGCCGAGCCAGTAGAGCAGCAGGCCGGGAGGGCTGAGCAGCGCCAGCAGCAGGAGCAGCAGCGGGACCGAGCGCGTCAGCCATGCGGGCCACGCCGCGGCCGGGGCGTAGCGCAGCGCGCTCCAGAGCGCTGCGCTCCAGCTGGCGAGCGCCGCGCCCGGCATCAGCAGCAGGATGCCGAGGATTATCATCCTGAACCGCGCCTGCCCCGTCTCGGCTGCCAGCGTCAGCAGCGTGGTCAGCGCCACCGCCAGCAGAATCGGTCAGAGCGCCAGCCAGCCGAGCCAGCGCGGCGGCGCA
>JASMLC010000013.1 GCA_030748895.1 Candidatus Poseidoniia archaeon | reverse complement strand
GCCTTAGAACCGCGCCACGCCGAAGGTGTTGGGGTGGAGCTGGCGGCGGCCGGCCTCGTCGAGGAGGTTGAGGCAGAGGCCGAGGACGCGGCGCGAGTCCCTGGGGTCGATCAGGCCGTCGTCCCAGAGCCGGGCGGTGGCGTAGAAGGACGAGGACATGGACGCGTAGCGCTCGCGCACCGTCGCCTTCATGGCCTCGAGCCCGGCCTCGTCCACCGCCTCGCCCTTCCGTTTCGCCCGCGCCTCGTGGACGATGCCCATCACGGTCGCGGCCTGCTCGCCGCCCATCACCGAGATGCGCGCGCTGGGCCACATCCAGAGCTGGCGCGGCCCGTAGGCGCGGCCGCACATGCCGTAGTTGCCTGCACCGAACGAGCCGCCAATGATGACCGTAAACTTCGGAACGGCAGCGTTGGAGACTGCCATCACCATCTTGGCGCCATCCTTGGCGATGCCGCCGGCCTCGTATTCCTTGCCGACCATGAAACCGGTGACGTTTTGCAGAAAGAGCAGCGGAATTCCGCGCTGACAGCACATCTCGATGAAGTGTGTGCCCTTCAGTGCTGACTCGGAAAAGAGCACGCCGTTGTTGGCGAGAATCCCGACAGGGTAGCCCATCAGCCGGCCGAAACCGGTGACGAGCGTCGGCCCGTAGAGTGGCTTGAACTCGTGGAAGCGCGAGCCATCGACCATGCGCGCGATGATTTCACGCACGTCGAACGGCTGCCGCGGGTCGCTTGGCAGTATTCCATAAATCTCGGCAGGGTCGTGCAACGGCTCCTCGGGCGGGGTCACCTCCAGCTTCGCCTTCGGGGAGCGGTTCAAATTTTCCAGGATAGAGCGCGTGATTTCGAGCGCGTGCTGGTCGTCCTGCGCGATGTGGTCGCTGACGCCGCTCTCGCGGCAGTGCACCTCCGCCCCGCCCAGCTCTTCCGCCGTCACGTCCTCGCCGGTGGCGGCTTTCACCAGCGGCGGCCCCGCCAGAAAGATAGTGCCCTGTTCACGAACGATAACTGTCTCGTCACTCATCGCCGGGACATATGCGCCGCCAGCGGTACAGCTGCCGAGCACGACAGCGACCTGCGCGATTCCGGCGGCCGACATCTGCGCCTGGTTGTAGAATATGCGGCCGAAGTGCTCGCGGTCGGGGAAAACTTCGTCCTGTTCCGGCAGAAACGCGCCACCACTATCGACAAGGTAGATGCAGGGCAGTCGGTTCTCGGCAGCCACTTCCTGTGCGCGCAAATGCTTCTTGACCGTCAGCGGGAGGTAACTACCACCCTTGACCGTCGCGTCGTTGGCGATAACCATTACCTCGCGCCCATGGACGACGCCGATGCCGGTAACGATGCCGGCCGACCGCACGTCATCATCGTAGATTCCATCAGACGCCAGTGGCGAGAATTCGAGAAACGGCGCGCCGCGGTCGAGAAGCACGTCAATCCGCTCGCGGGCAGTGAACTTGCCGCGCGCGCGGTGGCGCTTGACTGCCTTCGCTGAACCGCCGCCCCGCGCCTGCGCCAATCGCTCTTTCAGCTCTGTCACCAGCGCGCGATTCTGCTCGACATTGGTCAGGTAACCAGAATCGGCGGTATCAATATTGCTCGCGAGCGGCTCCATCAAGCAGCCTCCAGCTCAATTACCAGCTCGCGCTCGCGAACCTGTCCGCCCGGGGCGGTCGCAGTCACTTGCGCCACCGTGCCGCCGCGCGGCGCGCGCAGCCGGTGCTCCATCTTCATCGCTTCCAGCACGGCGAGCGTGTCGCCCTGCGTAACCGAATCGCCTGCGGAGACGCGCAGCTCAACCAGCTTGCCGGTAATCGGCGAGAGCAACAGGTCACTCGCCGCCTCTGCCTCAGCGTTTCGCGCGGCGGCGATGTGCTCGAGCTCCCACGCCTGCCCCTGGCAGTGGACCCAAGTGCGACGGCCGTCGCGCACGACGTGCACCCGCACCACCCCCGCGCCGGCGTCAACCTCGTAGAGCCCCTCCTCAAGCTGCTCGAGATGCCCCTCGACCGGTTCTCCGTCCACCTCGCCCGCGAACTCGTCGCCGCGCTGCCGCAGCGCAACCGCGTACTGCGAGTCGCCGCAGCGGAAGGTTTGCGACATCACACCCCCTGCCGCCAGCCCGACTGGCCGCCCCACGGTGACCACGGGTCACGGCCGACAGCCGTTGTCGACGGCTGGCCGCTGCCACCACGAGTTGCTCCCGCCACGACGAGCGCCTCCAGCGATGGCGCTGCGGGCACCCATTCACTAAAGTGAGTATCGATGAAGTGCGTGTCCAGCTCCCCCGCGCGGAACGCGTCGTGGCGCAGCAGCGCCTCAAGGTGCGCGATGTTGGTCGTCGGCCCGAGGATTACGTAATCGCGCAGGGCCTGCGTCATACGGTCGAGCGCATCTTCACGCGTGGCGTCGTGCGCCAGCAGCTTGGCGAGCAGCGGGTCGTAGTCGGTGCCGATTTCCTGCCCCTCGACAATGCCGGAATCGACCCGGATTCCCGGCCCCGTCGGTTCGCGTAGCCGCCGAATACGGCCGGGTGACGGCAGGAAGTTGCGCGCCGGGTCCTCGGCATAGACACGGCACTCGATAGCGTGGCCGCGCGGCGCAATGTCCTCCTGCCGCAGCGTTAGCGGCTCGCCAGCGGCAATCCGCAGCTGCCACTTGACGAGGTCGACGCCATAGGCAAGTTCGGTGACACCATGCTCGACTTGCAGCCGCGTGTTCATCTCGAGGAACCAGAATTCGCCGTCCTGGAACAGAAACTCGACCGTGCCGGCGTTGCGGTAGCCGACCGCTTTTGCGGCGGCGACGGCTACTGCGCCCATCTGCTCGCGCAGCTCGGGCGTCAGCGCGGGCGACGGCGCCTCCTCGATTACTTTCTGGTGCCGCCGCTGGAGCGAGCATTCGCGCTCGCCGAGGTGCACCGTATGGCCCTTGTTATCAGCCAGAATCTGGACTTCGATGTGGCGTGACCGATTTATATATCGCTCGAGGAGAAGTCGGCCGTCGCCGAAAGCCGCCTCAGCCTCGTGCCGCGCCGCCTCGACGGCCGCTTCGAGGCCGTCCGCGTCCTCGACGACGCGCATGCCTTTCCCGCCGCCACCGGCGGCCGCCTTTACTAGCAGCGGGAACCCGATTTTTTCGGCAACCGTTGCAAAGTTATCCCCGACAATCCCGTCGTGACCCGGGATGACCGGGACGCCCGCGTCCTGCATCAGCAATTTGGCGGCCGACTTGTCGCCCATCTGGCGAATCGTCTCCGCGCTGGGGCCGATGAAGACCAGCCCCGCTTCCTCGACCGCGGCGGCGAAGTCGCCGTTCTCGGAGAGGAAGCCGTAGCCGGGATGGATGGCGTCGGCGCGGCTGGCGCGCGCCGCCGCGATGATTTTCTTCGCGTTGAGGTAGCTCTCGGCTGGCGCTGCCGGCCCGAGGGCGACCGCTTCGTCGGCCAGCCGCACGTGCGGCGCGTTCGCGTCTGGCTCTGAATAGACGGCGACCGTCGCGAGGCCAAGTTCGCGGCAGCCGCGGATAACCCGGCACGCAATCTCGCCCCGGTTCGCGACCAGTACCCGCCGCATCTACCACTCCGGCTTCCGTTTCTCGAGGAAGGCAGCGACGCCTTCCTGCGCCTCGTCAGAATCACGGAGCGCTGTAATGACGCGCGCCAACCGGGCGTTGCGCTCCTCAATTGTTTCATCGCGTGTCAGCAGCATTTCCTTGATGGCACGCTGCGCTTGCGGCCCGCCCGCGCGCAGCTCCTTGAGCAGCGCGTCAGCCACTGCCTCCAGGTTACTAGCCACGTCCGTGAGCAACCCCAACTCGAGTGCCCGCAGTGCATCGAAACGCTCGCCAGTCAGGAACAGCTCGCGCGTGCGAGCCACCCCCATCCGCTGTATCGCCCATGGTGAAATCACTGCCGGCGCGAGGCCGACGAGCACCTCGGTGAAACCGAACTCGGCCTCGGGGCCGGCGAGCACGAAGTCGCACGCCGCCACCAGCCCCATCGCGCCGCCGTAGCAGCCGCCCTGCACCAGCGCTAGCGTCGGCAACGGGCACTCGGCGATGGTGCGAAACAGCTCGGCTAGCGCCTCGCCCTGCTCGACCGTCGGCGGCGACGCCATCCAGCCCAGGTCAGCACCGGTGCAGAACTGCTTTCCAGCACCCGCGAGCGTGACCGCGCGCAGGCCGACATGTTCGGCGGCGCCAGCGAAAGCGGCGGTCAGCGCGCCCATCATCTCGGGGGTCAGCGCATTGCCCTTCTGCGGGCGATTGAGGACCAGCCGCAGGACATCGTCGCGTGACTCGATACGGACCTCCGGCGCGGCAGCCATCTGGCGGCGAGAGGTCGCGGGATTTAATGCTAGTGCGCGTCGACGTGCGCCTCAAGGTCGTCGCCGCCGGCGAAGGCACTCTGCACGAGTGAATAGAGTTCGTCCATCCCTTCACCCTCGCGCGCCGAGACCGCCACAAGCTGGCTCTCGAGCGCCAGCGTCTGCAGCACCCGCAGCAGCTCGCCCGAGAGGATGGCATCCATCCCCTCCCCGGGAGGCATATCGCCGCGCAGCATCTCGAGGTCGGAAGCCCAGCCGAGGATGCGGTCCACTTCCTCGGGCTCGAGCAGGTCCGACTTGGTCAGGACGGGGAACATCGGCACCGGGAAGCGCAGGTGCGCAGCTGCTGCAAGCAGCAGCTGCGTCACGAAACCGGCCGGTGTTCGCGACAGCAACGGGTCGAAGAGCATCACCAGCCCAGTGCGCGACGAGAGGCCATCGACGAAAACGCGCGGCGCCTCGCGGTAGAGGAACAACTCGGTCTGCCCCGGGGAATCGACCATGACGTAGTCGCAGTTGAGCGCCTCGACCTCCTTCTGCAGCCACTCCAGCTCGACCGCCAGCAGGTCGGCGCAGACCACCTGCGCCCCGTTGGGACCGAGGCCGTATTCGGTCATCACGTCGCGCAGCGTCAGCCGCTCGCGCACGTCGATATCGGGCGCGTAGGGAATCGTCTCGGCACCCGGGTCGAGGTTCAGCGCGATGGGGTCGAAGCGCTGCAGCGTGAGCCACTCCTTGAGCGTCGCGACTAGCGTCGACTTCCCCGCCCCAGCCGGACCGACGAAGAAGAGCAGCGCCGTGTGCGCCATTAGCGACGACGACGCAGGAGGGCTACCGTGCCGAGCAGCGAAAGCGCCGCTATTCCCGAGATAGATGGAATGCCGAAGAGGCCGCCATCGTCCTCGCCACCATTGTCGGTGCCGCCGGTGCTGACATCGCCGAACTCCTCCACATCGGAGGCGTAGACGTTGTTAACCTCGTTGATTTCGCGCACCTTGTTGTTGGGGTCAACCTCGGCGACGAAGATGAACTCGCCCTTCTCGCGCGCCCAGGTGAAAGTGAGCGACCAGCTGCTGCCACGCGACAGCCCACCGTTGATAGTCTTGGTTCCGAGATTCTCGCGCGGTACCGCGGCGTCGCTGTCGGCAGCGTAGTCATCCCAGTCATACACCTTGAGCGAGACTTCGACGTCCCAGAGGGTCGACTGCTCGCCCTCAACGAACAGTACGTCGACGATTATCTGCACCGAGCTGGCGGTATCCTTGACCGACATCTTCTCGATGAGCAGGTCGGTCGTCAGTTTCTCGATGTTGGCAGTGGTCGTCGCGGCGTTGTTGTCCTCATCGGTATCGATCATGGCAAAAACCTTGATCGTGATTGTGTAATTGTCGCTACGGTCCTTGTCGGGCACCCAGTTGACCGTGATGTTCGCGTTGGGATTCGCCGCGGTCAGGTTGACGTAGGCTGTGTTGGGCATGAATATAGCGCTGGACCAGTTTTCTGGTCGCCAGTCGCTCGGTTCCCCGCTTGGTTTCTCGGGTGAAACAAGGAAATTCTCACCAGCCTCGAGCTGGAGAACGTCGCCCCAGCCACCGGTTCCCTCCACGGTCACGCGGAAGAAGAGGTATTGCCAGCCCGAAGCCGGGAGGTTGTTGAAACCAATCTCGAAGCTGAGAGGATGATTCTTGCCCGAAAGGCCATCGGTAGTCGTGACATTCTGCACCCAGCCGTCGATGCTCGTCACGGCCGGGAGGATATCGTACGCCTCGTTGTTGCTCTCGTCCATCTCGTTGATGTCGTCAGCCGCGTCAGCTTCGGCCACTACTTTGTAGGTGCCGAGGTCAGTGAAGATGTAGCCAATCGAGACGTTGGCTGACTCGCCAATCGCCAGAGCAATTCCAACCGCGGTCGTGCCAATCACGGAATAGGACGGAGCCGCAGTACTGAAGGTAACCTCGAAGTCAGCCCCTTCGCCCGGACTCATGTCGCGCAGCCCAATGTTGCTGACGACAGCGGTGATGGTGCTGGCGACGCCGACCGCGGCGCTGCCGTCCTCGTCGACCGGCGTGATTACCACGTCGCTGACAATCAGGTCAGGGAGCATTTCCTTCACATTAATCGAGAGGTCGTTGCGCAGGTTGTTAGTCTCGTCCCACTCATCAATCTCGTTGCCGGGGTCGACCATGACCTCCAGCGTGTAGTCACCGATACAGGCGCTACCGCCGCAGTTGAGCGGAATATCCCACTCGAAGGTGAAGAAAATTATGTCCGGGAAGGTTCCGACATCAAGCGGTCCGAGGGTGTAGGGGCCGTATTCCTGCAGCTCGGGGTCGGTGATGCGCAGCCGCACGTTGGTGTCGGTCGCCATCTTGTTTCCCAGTTCGCTCTGCTGGATATGGAGGTCGAGGTCGATGGTATCACCTGCGTATGCCTGACCAGGAGTCGAGACACCTGCGACCCGTAGGTCCGGCTTGCGCTCGATTACCTCAAGGTAGTCCTCATGGGCATCATACCAGGTAAGGTTGTTGTTGTCCTCGCGAGCCTCTTCAAGATTGTTGTCAGGGTCAATCACGATGCGCAGGTCCCAGTCGCCCGGGCCATCTTCGGGAATCGACCAGTTCAGCCCCAGCTCTTCCTCGGAACTAAAGGTCTGGCCGGCGCCAATCGTCACACGCAGGTCGCCAGTCGTGTTAACCTGCTGCCAGCCGCTGCCATCACACGGGCACTTTTCCACCTCAAGGTTGATTACGATAGCTGGTGGTCCCGCGGCACCCTCGCCGATGTTGGCCAGGGCATAGATAACGGTTACCACTTCACCCGCTATCGCCTCAGGAGGACTTAGAGTTATAGATTCCTGAGCCGCCTCGTACCAAGTCAGGTCGGGCAAGGTGCAGTCACCGATACAGATTTCGTGGGTGTCCCGGTTATTGGAGATATTGTTGTCCTCAGTGTTGTTTTCGTAGTAATCGGCAATTACAGTGAACTCATACCATCCATCATCGGTGTCCTGGGGAACCTGCCACTCAAACTCCATCATCTCACCTCCTTCCTCACCCGGGGGTGGGGGCTGGATGTAGTCGTAGTGCAGTGGAGTGGGGTCAATCCAGTTCTGCGGTTCATCGCCTGCCTCCTCGAAGAAGAGACCAAGTGTTACCGGCGTAGCGGTGCTGACGTTGCCGGAGTTGCCGATGCTGAAGCGGAGCAGCATCTGCTGGCCTGCCTGAGCCTCGGTGTCCTCAATATCCAAATCGGCCCAGACGTCGGCAATGCCTATTTTCGGCTCGACGTTGAACCAGCCCTCGTACTCGTTGTTGTCCTCGTCGTCCTCACTGACGGTCTCGTCGTAGTCTACAATCGCGACAGGCATAGTCTCCCCCACGCTGTCAAAGGTGATGTTCAACGTCAGCGAGCCGGTCTCACCGGCACCCATGTTAATGTAGTCCGAGATGGCCATCTGGTTGCCATCCTCGTCGTCGATACCGATTCGTACACCATTAGCGTCGGCGTCGCCACTGTTCTCCCACGCCAAGTAGACCTCATAGAGCGTGTCAGCGCGTGGAGGTGGACTTCCAGCAGGCTCGTAGAAATCACTGAGCCAGAGGTCTGGTCCCGGATTTCCTGCAGCGGTTGGGAAAACTAGCAGTCCCGAAAGCAGTAGCGCTCCTGCAAGAAGGAACGAAGCGAGTTTGTTTCCATTGTTGGATTCCATGTAATCTCCCTTCGCGCGCACGTTGCTGCTGCTTAATAAGAGTGTTCACGACGGTCTTATATCGGCCCCTCAAGTGGCGGGCGCATGCGATTTGAGATTGAGGGCAACCCCGATTACGGTGAGGTTATCGTCGAGCTTGGGCCGGGCGAGGAGCTGCTGGCGGAGCCGGGGGCGATGTCACGCATGTCGTCGCACATGGAGGCGCAGTCAAAGCGGCTCGGCTCGTTCTTCGGCGCCATCATCCGCAAGCTGTTCGGCGGCGAATCATTCTTCGTCGGCCGCTTCACGCACCCCGACGGCGGCACCGTCGCGATTGCACCACGGCTGCCCGGAACGGTGACGCACCGCCAGATGAACGGCGACAGCGTCTTCCTGACCGCCGGCGCGTTCCTCGCCTGCACCCCCGGACTGAGCGTCAAGGCGAAGTTCGGTGGGCTGCGCGCGCTCTTCTCGGGCGAGGGCGCCTTCCTGATTGAGGTTTCCGGCACGGGGGAGCTGTTCTACAACGCCTACGGCGGCGTCATCGAGCAATCGGTCACGGGAAAGTTTACGGTTGATACCGGCCATCTGGTCGCCTTCGAGCCGTCGCTGCAATACAGCATCGGCGGGATGGGGAACCTGAAATCAACCTTCCTGTCGGGCGAGGGGCTGGTCATCAAGTTCCAGGGCAACGGCAAGGTGTGGGTCCAGACGCGCACGCTGCCGGGGCTGGCGGGCTGGCTCACCCCGAGGCTCTGAAATGGACGTAACCGTCGCAAACCGAGGAGCATTCGGCTCGGCGCTGGTGACGCTACAGCCGGGCGAGGAGTTCGTCTCCGAAGCGGGGGCGATGTATCGCGCCTCGGGCAATATGGACATTGAAATCAAGTCGCGCAAGCGCGAGGGCGGCGGCCTCTGGGGCGCGCTCAAGGAGGGCGCCAAGGCGATGTTCGCGGGCGAGTCGTTCTTCCTCTCGACCTACCGCGTCAAGGATAACGCACCGGGCGAAGTCGGCCTTGCGCCGACACTGCAAGGCGAAGTTTCGTCGCTGAAAGTCGGTGCCGAAACGTGGATTTGCGCCGGCGGCTCGTTCCTCGGCGCGTCGAGCGGAGTCGAGCTGGACACGCAATATCAGGGCTTGAAGAAAGGGATGTTCTCGGGTGAGGGACTGGTCTACGTCCGCGCCGCGGGGCAGGGCGAACTGCTGGTCAGCGCCTACGGCCGCATCTCGGAAGTCGAGGTGCGCGGCGGAATCACGATTGATAACGGCCACATCGTCGCTTTTACCGAGGGACTCGAGTACGACATCGGCAAGGCGGGCGGCTGGATTGCCTCTGCCCTTTCCGGGGAGGGGCTGGTGCTGAAGTTCCGCGGCAACGGCCGCGTGCTGGTGCAGTCGCACGACCGCGACCGGCTCGGCAGCGCGCTGGGGCCACTGCTGCCCCCGAGGGATAACTGATGCGCCACCGCCTGATTTGCGGACCGGGCTACGCCGCGGCCGAAATCGAGCTGTCGCCGGGCGAGGAGCTGGTCGCCGAGGCGGGCGCGATGGCGTGGATGGACGACTCCATCCGGGTGCGCACGCAAGCGCGCGGCGGGCTGCTGAAGGGACTGGGCCGCATGGTTAGCGGCGAGAGCTTCTTCCAGAACACCTATTACGCCGAAGGTGCCGCGGGAAAGATTGCGCTGGCGCCGGGCGTCCCGGGCGACATCGTGCCGTACGAGATGAACGACGAGACGCTCATCATGGAGCGCGGCGCGTATCTCGGGCACAGCGGCGACATCGAGACCTCGGTGAGCTTCGAAGGCTTTACCGGCGTTTTCGCCGAAGGGCTCCTCGCGCTACAGGTCACGGGAACGGGGCTGCTCTTCTTCAACTCCTACGGCGACATCCAGGAAGTGGCGGTCAACGGCAACTACACCGTTGACAGCGGCTACGCGGTCGCGTGGCAGTCGTCGCTCGACTACAGTATCGGCCGCACCGGCCGCTCCATCGGCGCGTTCCTGTTCGGCGACCAGCTCGTCAGTCGTTATCAGGGCCGCGGCAAGCTGTGGGTGCAGACGCGCAGCCCGCGCACGCTCGCCAGCTGGGTTCACCCGTTCCGGCCGGTCAAGAGCGATAACCAGTAATGGGGGCGCTGGCGGACGACATCATCGGCTGCCGCCTCTGCCCGCGACTCGTCGCCTACGGTGCTGACGTCCGCGAGCGCGGCCGCAAGCCCGGCTTCGGGCGCGACGACTACTGGTGCCGGCCGGTGCCGTCGTTTGGCGGCCGCAACGCGTGGCTGCTCATCGTCGGGCTGGCGCCTGGCACCCACGGCGCCGGGCGCACCGGGCGGCCGTTCACCGGCGACTACGCTGGCGACCTGCTCTTTCGCGCACTGTGGGAGCAGGGGTGGAGCAGCGGGCCGGAATCGCGCTCGCGGGACGACCCGCTCGCGCTGGACGGCGTGCGCATCGCCAACGCGCTGCGCTGCGCGCCGCCACAGAACAAGCCGACCGGCGACGAACTGAAGCGCTGCCGGCCATTCCTCGAGCGCGAGCTGGCGCTGCTGCCGCGGCTCGATACCGTGCTGGCGCTGGGGGGCGTAGCGCACCGGCAGGTCATCGCGACCGTCGGCGGCCGGCAGGTCGATTTCGCCTTCGGGCATGGCGCGCGCCACGCGCTGCCCGGCGTCGGGTGGGAACTGGTCGACAGCTACCACCCCAGCCGCTACAACCTGAACACGCGGCGCTTGTCGGAAGAGCAATTCTCCGCCGTACTGTCATCGCTCCGCGATTGATATTAATAGCGCCCGGCCTGCGCCCGGCGATGGAACAGAGCCGGCTGCCGCTGCCGCTCACCGCCGGGGTGCTGTTGCTGCTCGGCGCGGGGGGGCGGATTGCGCTGCACGCGCACCCCAACGTCGAGACCGTGATGGTCGCCACCTTCCTGGCGGCAATGCTGCTGCCCTTCGCGTGGGCGGTCGCGGTGACGATGGGGATGATGCTCCTGAGCGACTGGTGGCTCGGCTATCTCTGGGGCTCGCCCATCATCGCCTTCACCTATTCCGGCTTCCTGCTCGTCGCGCTCGCGTCGCGCCGCTGGCGCCCGCAGATTGGCGGGCGGCTCTCGCCCGGGCTGGCGATGCGCTTCGCCGGCGCGGGGGTCGTCTTCGCGGCGGTCTACGACGGCTGGACCAATTTCGGCGTCTTCTGGCTCTGGTGGGCGCACACGCCGGGCAACCTGCTGGCGGTCTACACACTGGGGCTGCCGTTCATGCTCTACCACCTGCTCTCGAGCATCGTCACCTTCACCCTCGTCGGGCTCCCGCTCTGGGTCGCGCTCTCGGCTCCGGCCGAGGGCGAGGCGGCGTCGCCCGCGGGCGACGCCGCCCGCGACTGAAGCGCATCCGGCTGACCTTTATATCGCTCATGGGGCAGGCAGGCTGATGTCCCCGGGGCGGCTTGTTACATTGTTGTTGGCGCTGCTGCTGCTCGCGCCGCCAGTCGCGCTGCCCGGCCCCACGCTGCCGCTCGGGGGCTCGCTGCTGGGCACGGCGGGCGCCGGGGAGCCGCTGCCGAAGTGGGGCTTCTACGTCTACATGGCGGGCGACAATTCGCTCTCCGAGGAGGCGGCCGACGACCTGTTCGAGATGCAGGCGGCCGGCTCGAACGGCGGCCGCGAGGTGGTCGCGCTGGTCGACCAGTCGGGCGACAGCGACAGCCGCGCCTACCGCGTGCTGCGCAACGGCCTCGAGGAGACGCCGCTGGCCGACATCAGCAGCGGCTGGGGCGACGAGCTGGACATGGGCGACCCCGCCACGCTGCGCGATTTCCTGGCGTGGGCGACGACGGAATACCCGGCGCAGGAGCGCATCCTGGTCATCTGGAACCACGGCAACGGCTTCAAGCGCGTCGCCGAGGACGGCGGAAGCTACCTGACGGTGCCAGAAATCGAGGGGGCGCTCGCGGAATACCGCAGCGCGACCGGCCACGGGCCGCTGACGCTGGTTGGCTTCGACGCCTGCCTGATGGGGATGTTCGAGATTGCGTACGAGTTGCGCGAGCACGCCGCCTACATCCACGGCTCCGAGGCGTACGAGCCGCAGGAGGGGTGGACCTACAACCACCTGCTGCCGCTGCTCGGCGCGGAGACGAGCCGCGAAGAGATGCTCGAGGTAGTGGTCTACACCTACGTCGAGAGCTACCGTAACGGCTCGATCCCGAGCGGCTACTCGGTCACCGCCTCGGTCATCGACACCGCGCAGCTTGAGCCGCTCAACACCGCCATCTCCGACTTCGGCCACGAGCTGCGCGCGGTGCAGACGCTCTACCGCGACGAGGTGAACGACGCCCGCGCCAATGCGCAGGTGTTCGAGAACAGCTACTACCGCGACCTGTACGACCTGACGCTGCGCACCGCCGAGTGGACGCCGTCGCCGGCGGTGCGGCTGGCGGGCGACCGCGTGCGGCAGGCGCAGGCGAACGCCACCGTCGTCGAGGACCACTGGACGATGCCGGGCCGCCGCGACGTCAGCGACGCGTACGGTCTCACGATTTACTACCCCGCCTCGACCCCGTCGTCGCGCTACTTCGACCTCGCAGCCGCCGCGGAGGGCGGCGGCTGGCGCGCCTTCATCGACGCGCTCAACTCCGAGCTGCCGCAACCACACGCGTCGCTCGCCGCCAACGCGAGCGCCGACGGCGCCAACATCACGCTCAGCGGCAGCTACGCTGGCGATGCCGCCCGGCTGGAGCTGTTCCTGCAGGACGGCGACGGCAACATCGTCGCGCACAAGGAACACGCGCTCAGCGGAGGCGGCGGCGGCACGCTCCCCGCCGTCACGCTGCGCCCGGCGCGCTCCGGCAGCTACCGGCTCGATGCGCTGCTCTACGACGGCGACGGCTGGCTGCAGGACCACCTCATCGCGGAGGGCCTGGTGGTGGACCTGCAACTGCCGGACCTCGTGGTGGAGTATTTCACAAATTTCCCGGGTAAATTATTCGGCTCGCCACAACACCAGCAGGTCGGTGACGATGTATCGTTTGATGCTACAATCTACAACCAGGGGTCAACTGTAGCCGAGAACGTAACCCTGGTGTTCGATAACAACGGCCAGCCGAACCTGTTTGAGGCCGGCAATATTTTGCCAGATGAAAGAATTATCTTAATAGCTTATCAGAATCAGTTCAGTTTCCATGGACTGGTTATGGTCAAAGTCGTCTCTTCATGGCAGGACTACGATTCCACAACTGATTACAACCAGACGCTTGAGGATTACACCGGCCCCTACCACGCTTCGCTGACGGTGCAGTCCGAATCAGGCGACGAAAACCCGGCCGACAACTCCGCCAGCCTTGATTTCACATTTTTCCCGGTTGAAGCGCATGACTATGAAATTCAGGTCGAGACCCTGGTCCCATCCAGCTTTGAGGACGGGGGATTCAGCGGGCTCGAGGTTAACTTGAGCACAACTGGTTCCAAGCCGCAGTCGTATGATTCTGGTGAAGTGTTCCTGAACCTGCCGATGGGATGGGAAGCGGAGCAAATGGCAGTTTACACTACCCTTACCGAGTGGTATGTCCGGAGACATAACCTGTCATCCAACATTATAGAATGGCCGGGCGGGGGAGAATACGACATTTCGTATCTCTCCTTCTCCGGTGGCGAAACCACCCGCATCCGCATCACCCCCGCGCTCGAGAGCGTCGCCGGCCCGCACGAGGTGGGCGTCTCGCTGGTTGACCGCAACGGCTTCCCGGCCGGCAACGCGAGCTTTGCGGTGAACGTGCCGCAGTATCACGGGCTGCGCCTTTCGGCGTCCGAGCGCGAGGGCGGCGGCTGGTCGCTTTTCGTCACCAACGCGGGCAACGGCCCCGAAACAGTGGTGCTGACGAAGGCGCTGCCGGAAGGCCTTGCACTGCACCTCTCGGAGAGCTACATGCAGCTGGCATCGTTCGAGACGCGCGAGGTACGGCTACTCGGGGTCGCTGGGGCCGACGGCAGCTACAGCGTCAGCTTCAGCGCCAGCAGCGTGGAGCAGCCGGGGGTGCAGGTGAACCTCACCTTTACGCTGCGCGTCGGCGACGAACCCGGCTGGGGGCTGCCGCTGCTGCTCGGCCTGGCGGGGGGCGGTATCGTGGCATGGGCGGTTGCGCGACGGCAGCTGCTGTAACGCAGGCGGCGGCGCCCCCGCACTTTTATTTACGCGCGCGACCCCGTCCCGGCCGTGCTCCGCTATGTCGTAGTCGCGATGCTGCTGCTCATGTCGGGGGCGCCGGCGCTGCCGGCGCCCGCAGCGCCCGAGTTCACCCCGAACTATTTCGACGGCGACGGCGACGGACTCGATGACCGGCTGGCACCGCTGGTGGCGCGAGGCGAGGCTGTCGACATATTCCTCGTCTTCGACGTGGCGCCCGGCTCTGAACAGCGCCGGGCGCTCGGCGCGCTGGGGCTGGCATCCAGCTACGAGTCGCACTACCTGCCGGTCTGGCAGCTCGACGACGTCCCGGCGCACAAGCTGGGCTGGCTGACGGCGTTACCGAGCCTCAAGCTGGTCGAGTGGCAGGCCATCTACTACCCGCTGCTCAGCACCTCGGTGCCTGCGGTCAAGGCGCGCGACTCGTCGACCTACGATGACGTTGCGTGGGACCGCGGGTTGCAGGGCGCAGGCGTCAATATCGCCATCCTCGACACTGGCGTCGACAATGAGCACGAAACTTTCGAAGGGCGGTTCATTGCGGGAGTGGACTGCGTCGGCGGCTGCAACGCCTACACGACCGAGGAGGACAGCGGCGGCGACCCCGACGACCGTAACGGCCACGGGACACACACCGCCTCGACCGCGCTGGGGACCGGCGGCGAAACCGACGACGATAGCGACGGTGAGCCGGACTACATGGGAGTCGCACCCGAGGCACGGCTGGTCGACGTCAAGGTGATGACCGACCTCGGCGCGGGCGGCAATGTGCTGCAAGGCATCGAGTGGTGCGCCGACCACGCCGACGAAGACTGGGGCTCCGGCACCGCCGGCATCCAGGTGATGTCGATGTCGGTCGGAACCAGCGGCGGCAGCGACGGTTCTGACTCGGTTTCGCAAGCGGCCAACGCCGCGGTCGCGGCTGGTATCGTAGCAGTGGCGGCGATGGGTAACGACGGCGACAACGTAGTCCCCGCACCGGCAGCGGGCGACTGGGTTATCGCGGTCGGCGCGACCGACGACCAGGACACGGTCGACCGCGACGGCGACCCGGTTGCAAGCTACTCTAATTACGGGCCGCGCCAGAGCGACGGCGACGACGACCGCTGGGATGAGATGAAGCCCGACGTCGTCGCGCCCGGAAGCGGCATCCGCGCCGCGGCGGGTGCGCCGGCGCCATTTACAATTGCGACTGATGGCTACACCACCATGGACGGCACATCCATGGCGTGCCCGCACGTAGCGGGGCTGGCGGCGCTGATGTTGCAGGACGACCCCGGACTGGAGCCGGGCAGCAGCCAGAACGAGGTGATGTGGCGCATGCGCAATTTCTCTGAGCCGTGGGGCGCTGCTTCCGAGCCGGACAACAGCTCGAAATACAACTACTACTCCGGATGGGGCTACGTCGACGCGTGGGAGTTCGTGAACATCGCGCAGCCCGACGGAAGCATTGCGGCGCTCGCGGCCGAGCCGGACGCGCCGGCCGAAGGCGACACGGTACGTGTCAGCACCACCGTCGAGAACAGCGGTGACGCGATGCTCGAGGAAGCGACGCTAACGCTCCACGCCGACTCGACGCAACTTGGCTCAACCACGGTGCCGGAGCTAGGCCCCGGCGCGACGTTCGACTGGGGTGTCGACTGGGAGCCGGTACAGGGCGATTACACGCTGCTCGCCAAGGTCTCCGCCGACGGGGATGGCAACAGGGGCAACAACGAACTCGAGCTGGAAGTCAGCGTCGCGCCACCCCCGCAAGGCGTCGACCTGGCACTGGCGGCGCTCGCGACCGATCCGGCGGAGCCGGTCCACAACGAACCGGTCACGGTGACGGTGACGGTGCGCAACCAGGGCGACGAGCCAGCCGACAGCTTCGAGGTGCGCTTCTACGAAGGCAGCAGCCGCTTCGCGACAGTTAGCGGCAGCGCGCTGGCAGCCGGCGGCGAAATGGAAATCGCCGCCGAGTGGACCGCCAGCGAAGGCAACCGCTCGCTTTCGGCACGCATCGTCAACGTCGAGCCGCAGGACCAGAATTCGGGTAACGACGAGCGGTCGCTGTCGGTCAGCGTCGCGCCGCCGCCCGATGAGCCGGACTTCGCCGCCGCTGCGCTGGAAATCGACGGCACGCTACAGGAAGGCGTGACAGTCACCATCAACTTCGTCGTCCGCAATCTCGGCCAGACCGATGGCGAGGTGGATGTGGCGCTCGAGCTGGACGGCAGCGCGCTCGAGGCGTGGGATGGCCTTGCGGTGGACGCCGGCGCCGAAGAGGTGCTCTCGGCCGACTGGGAAGCGACGGCGGGCGACCACCGGCTGGCGGTGACGCTCTCGGGCGCTGACCCGGCCGAGGCATCGACCGCTAACAACGAGGCCGAATTCGATTTCGCGATTGAGGATGCTGGACCGCTCTTCAGCGTCGAAGCCATCTCGACGAGCCAGCCGATGACGCAGGGCGTCGCGGCGACCGTGACCGTCACGGTCGCCAACGATGGCGGAGCCGACGGGAGCGTCACCGTGCAGCTGGCGGAATTCAGCGGCGCCATCGGCGAACAGTACCTCGAGATTGACGCCAGCAATAGCGAGCAAGTGGCGTTCAGCTGGACGCCCGCGACCGCCGGCTCAATCCAGCTCACCGCGACCGCCGACGAGAGCTCCCGCCAGGCGATAGTCACGGTCGTCCCGCCTCCGAACGAGCAGCCGCTGGCGGTCGCGCAGGCGATGCTGCCCGGCGGTGGCTGGACCGCGGTCCAGCTCGCCGCCGTGACGGGGCAGGAAGTCACATTCTCGGCCGTCGGCTCGAGCGACCCCGACGGGGACGACGTGCAGCTGGCGTATGCGTGGAGCGTCGTCAACGAGGGCGGGACGCCCTTCAGCCAGCAATCGATGGCGAGCTTCACGACCATCTTCAACACGGCGGGAACCTACACCGCCACGCTCACCGTCACCGACGAGCGCGGGGGCGTCGCGACCGCGGCGGTCAGCGTCGTCGTCAGCCCCGCCGTAACTGGCACGGGTGGCGGTGGGGACGACGGGGGCAGCTGGGTACGGCTGCTGGGGCTGCTGCTGCTCGCGACGGTTGTGCTGGCGGGCGGTGCGGTGGCGTGGAACCGGCTGCGCGAGGATGAGGATTATTTCGATGATTTCGATGACGGCCAGCTCGAGCTGGCGTGCCCCGCCTGCCAGAGGCAAATCAGCGTCGCGACTCCGCAGCGGCCGGTCCAGCTGGGCTGCCCCCACTGCCAGTCGCAGTTCGTCCTGCGCGAGTAATCCACTCGCAAAGCTGGCCTTTAAGTGGGGCCGGCACGACTGGCCGCTGGAGGCAGCAGCGTGGTCGAAATGCGTGTGGAACTGGCGGGGCTCGAACTCGCCAATCCCGTCCTGCTCGCCTCGGGAATCCTTGACTCGACGCCGGGCATACTGGCGCGAATGGCCGACTCCGGCGCTGGCGCGCTCGTAACCAAATCCATCTCGCTGGAAGCGCGCCCCGGCTACGCCGGCCCGACGGTGGCGGAAGTCGCGCCGGGGACCTGGATGAACGCAATGGGGCTGCCCAATCCCGGGCTGGCCGAATTCCTCGACGAATTCGACCTGCGCGGCGGCACGGTGCCGGTTATCCCCAACCTCGTCGCCGACACGCCCGCGGAGTTCGGCAAACTGGCCGCGGGCGTCGCCGGGGCGGGCGCGAAGCTGGCTGAAATCAACCTGAGCTGCCCGCACCCGCAGGCGGCCTGGACGGGGCTGCTGACCGCGCAGGACCCCGACGCAGCGGCGGCGGCGGTCGCTGCCGCCGCTGCGCATTTGCCGGTCATCGCCAAGCTCTCGCCTAACGTCAGCGACATCGGCGCCATCGCCGTCGCTTGCGCCGAAGCGGGCGCGGCTGCGATTAGCGCTATCAACACGATGCCGGCGCTCGACATCGATACCGAGCTGGAAGCGCCGGTGCTCGGCAACGCCTTCGGCGGCCTTTCGGGGCCGGCGCTGCTCCCCATCGGCCTGCGCTGCGTCCTCAGGGCGGTGCGCGCGCTGCGCGACGGCGGGCACGCGACGCCGGTCGTCGGCATCGGCGGCATCACCAGTGGCGCCGACGCGGCGAAATACCTGCTCTGCGGCGCGCAGGCGGTGCAGGTCGGGACCGCGCTGGGCGGAAACCCGGAGCGGCTGGGCGAAATCGCCGCCGAGCTGGGCGACTGGATGGAAAGCAAGGGCTACGCCACGCTCGAGCAATTCCGCGGCAACGCCCTGGAGTGGCTGCCGTGAAGCGGCCCGTCGCGGCCGAAATCACGGAAATTGACAATCGCACCAGTGTCGGCCACTCGCTCTGGCTGGCGCCACGCGTGGGGTGGGAAGCGCAGCCGGTGCCGGGGCAGTTCGTGATGGTCGCGCTGCGCCAGCCACCGGCCGGCTTCGGCCGCGAAGTGTGCGACGCGGTGCCGATGTCGGTCGCCGGCTGGGAGCCGGGGCGGCTGCGGCTGACGGTCAAGGACCTCGGCCCGACCACGAAGGCGCTGCTGGCGTGCCGGCCCGGCGACAGCCTCGCCGTCACGGGGCCGCTCGGCCACGGCTTCTCGCTCGACGCGCGGCACCCGCTGCTGATGGGGGGCGGCGTCGGGGCGCCGCCGCTGCTCTTCCTGGCGCAGGCGTTCGCCGCGAGCGGTGTCGAGCCGCTGACGCTGCTGGGCGGCGCGACCGCCGCTGAAATCTTCCACCGCGACGAATTCCCCGGCCGGGTCGAAATCGCGACCGACGACGGCTCGGCCGGCCACCGGGGATTCGTGACTGACCTGCTCGAGGGGCGCAGCCCCGACATGCTCTACAGCTGCGGTCCCGAGCCGATGCTCGTCAAGGCCTTGGAATGGGCGCTCGCGAGCGGCATCCCGGCCGAGCTCTGCCTCGAGCGCTACATGGCGTGCGGTGTCGGCCTGTGCGGGGTGTGCACGATTGACCGCGACCTCGTCTGCCAGGACGGTCCTGTGCTCAGCGGCGAGCAGCTTGCGGACTCGGTCGAGTTCGGCAAAGTCGTCCACGAGGCGGGCGGCGTCGTGCGCCGCCTCTGAGCGGGCGGGAGGTCGCCTGGCGGGGACGTGGCTTCAGAGCCGCATGGTGCGGAACGCCAGCGTGCCGACGCCGAGCAGGGCGACGCAGAAGCCGCCCAGCACCGCGAGGTCGAGCGCCAGCCCGAACTCGTTGAACGCCTCGACGGGGAGCAGCGTGTAGCGGATGGCGTCGACGGCGTAGCTGACCGGGTTGGCGACCGTCGCCCAGTAGAGGTAGGGCGCCTCGTTGACCAGGTTCTTCTTCAGGAAGAGCGCACCGCTGAGGAAATACATCGGGAACACGACTAGGCTCACGACCAGCGAGAACCCCTCAGGGGACTCCATGCGCGAGCCGATAATCAGCCCGATGGAGGTCATCGTCACCGCCAGCAGGAACATGAAGAGATAGACGATGGCGAGGCTCTGCACGGTGTAGGTCGCTTCGGGGAAGATGAAGTATCCTAAAACAACGATTATCGTGACTTGCACCATCGAGTCGGTGACCCCGCCCAGCACCTTGCCGAGGAAGATGGTCGAGCGATGGAGCGGCGCCGCGAGCACCTCTTTGAGGAAATCGATTTTCCGGTCCCAGACGATGTAGAGTCCGTAGAATACCGACTGGAACAGGACTGTCATGCACAATATTCCGGGAAATATGAAGGTATCGTAACCGACCCCGCCAAAGCTCTCGTCGTCCACGATGGAGGCGCCGATGCCCTTGCCGACCACGACGAGCCATAATAGTGGTGTCAGTACACTCCCGACTAGCCGCGAATACTCGCGGAAGAAGACCTTGACTTCGCGCAGCCAGATGGCGTAGAGCCCCGAGAGCTGGCTCATCGGTTCACGCTCCGCACGCGATGCATGTGCTTCGCGACGCCTTCGGCACCCTCGTTGCGAATGTCGTGACCGGTGTAGTGCAGGAAGACGTCGTCGAGCGTGGTGTTGCGGACGCTGAAGCTGGCGATGTCGCCCGCCGCGGCAAAAATAGCGGGCAGGTTCTGCGCCACATCCTGCACCGCGACGTCGAGCCGCCCGTCGCGCACCTCGCAGCGGCTGACGCACTCGAGCGCTTCCAGCGCCGCTACGGCTGCCGCGGCATCAGCGACCTCGAGCTGGACCGTGTCCCCGCCGACGACCGCCTTCAATGCCGTGGGGGAATCAAGCGCGACGATGCTCCCGAAATCAATGATGGCGAGGCGGTCGCAGAGCCGGTCCGCCTCCTCCATGTAGTGCGTCGTCAGGATAATCGTCACACTCCGTTCGGCGACAATCGACTCGATGTGCGCCCAGATGCGCTGTCGCGTCTGCGGGTCCAGCCCGAGGGTCGGCTCATCGAGGAACAGGATGCGGGGGTGGTGCAGCAGACCCCGTGCCAGCTCGAGGCGGCGGCGCATCCCGCCCGAGTAGGTGCGCACGAGGTCGTGCTCGCGCCCCTTGAGCTGCACCAGCTCCAGCGCCTCCTCGATGCGGCCCGGGATGACTGCGCGCGGGACGCCATACATCAGCCCGTGCAGGTAGAGGTTCTCGTGGCCGGTCAGGATGTCGTCGCTCGACGGGTCCTGGAACACGATGCCAATCTGCTCGCGCACTTTCGCCGGCTGCTGCACGACGTCATAGCCCGCTACCGAGGCGCTGCCACCATCGAGGCCAAGCAGCGTCGCCAGCATCGAGATAGTAGTGGTCTTGCCGGCGCCGTTGGGGCCGAGCAGGCCGAAAATTTCCCCTTCGGCTACATCGAGGTCGAGGTTGTCGACCGCGACCAGCTCGCCAAAGCGCTTCGTCAGCCCGTGGGTCTCAATCGCTCCCATCGGCGCGCCACCCGACACGGGGATTTAAGGCGCGGAGTCGTGCAGCGCCTGCACCGCCAGCGCTACCCCACCAATGGTCAACACCAATCCAATTGCGAGGTGTCCAAACGTGCTGTCGGCCCAGTGGTACCACACCAGCATCGTCATCAGCCCGACGAAGAGCGACAGTGCCGCCATCAACTTGCGCAGGAACGGGTTCACACCGCTCGAGCGTGGACGCCCTTAAAACGGGGGCGCCATCCGCCGGCCGATGCGGACGCTGACTGTCGTCATCCCGACGCTAAACGAGGGCGAATCCATCGGTCCCACCATCGACGCCATTCCCCGCGACCTGAACTGGCTGGAAGTGGATATCATCGTCGTGGACGGGAACTCGACCGACGCCACCGCGGCCGAGGCGGAGAAGCGCGGCGCGCGCGTAATCAACGAGCCGCGCAAGGGCTACGGTCGCGCCTACAAAACGGGCTTCGCCGCCGCGACGGGCGAGTTCATCGCGACACTCGACGGCGACACTACCTACCCGGCCGAAGTCATCCCGCACGTGCTGGCGCTGCTGCTCAACCGCGGGCTGGACTTCATCACCTGCAACCGGCTCTCGATGATGGACTCCAACGCAATGTCGATGACCCACAAAGTGGGCAACTGGTCGCTCACGCAGGCGACCAATATCCTGCACGGAATCCACATCCACGACTCGCAATCCGGCATGTGGATTTTCAGACGACAGATATTAAAAGAAATCCAGCTCACCAGCGACGGGATGCCGCTCTCGGAAGAGATAAAAATCGAGACCTTCCGGCGCGGGCTGAATGTGCTTGAAATCCCGGTCGAATACCGCGCGCGGATTGGTGACGTCAAGCTGAATACCATGGAAGACGGCATCCGCAATCTCTGGTTCCTGCTGACCAAGATGGCGGACTTCCGGTGAAGCGTCTCGACTGGTATCTCGCCGTCAACCACGGCTACACACACGCCGTGCTGCTCGGCATTCCCGTACTCATTCTGGGACTGGTGGCGACCGACGGCTGGACGCGCGTGGAACTGGTGCGCTGGTTCGCGCTGGGCGGGATGGCGTACGGCTTCGGCGCCTTCCCCGCCGGCTGGCTCGCGGCGCAGCGCCCCGGCGAGACCATGACGGGCGGGCTGGCGCTCGCGGCCGCCGGCCTTGTGCTGGCGGCCGCGTCGCCCGCGCAAACCGGCCCCGCGCTGGTCATCTGCGGCGCCGGGCTGGCCGCCTACCACCCGGCCGGGATGGCAGTGCTGGCCGAGGCTTACCCCGACGGCACCGGCCGCGCGCTGGCGCGCAACGGCGTCGGTGGCAACATCGGGCAGGTTGCCGGCCCGTTGCTCGCCGCCGCGTGGGCGTGGCCGTGGATCGGCCCACAGGGCGTGCTCTGGATTTTCGCCGCAGGAGCGGTAGCGACACTGCTGCTCGGGCTCGGCACGGTGCCGGCGCCCGCGGTTTCCGCCGTGCGGGGGCGCAGCGCGCTGCTGGCACTGCTGACGCTGCCGGTCATCGCGCTGCAATCCGCTTCGACGCTGAACGGCTTCGCGTTCCGGTCGGTGATGGTCATCACGCCGCTCGAGGTCGAGGATTTCCTGGCTGCGCTGGAGGTGACCCCGCAAGGCGCCGCGCCGACGGTCGCCTTGCTGATTGCGGTCGCGACCGTCACCGGTATCCCCGGCACGCTGGCGGCCGGCCGCGCCATCGAACGGTATGGCGCCGGCGTGGTGATTTTCGTCGCCGCGTTGGGGGTGCTCGCCGGCGCGACGCTGCTGGCGGGTGGCCTGACGGGGGCGCTGCCGGGCGGGCTCTGGCTCGCGGCGGCAGGGATGGCGGTTTTCGGCGCGTTCACCTACGGCAGCCAGCCGGCGCTGAACACCCGGCTGGCGGAGCTGACTGATACTGAAGGGCGCGCCGTGCTCTACGGCTTCACCTTCGCGCTGCGTTTCGGACTCTCGTTCGGCGCGCCGCTGCTGGTGCTGGCGGTGCAGTGGGAGGCACCGCAGGTGATGGCGGCGCTCTGCGCGCTGGCGGTGCTGCCGTCAGCGTGGGCCTGGAAGCAACGCTAATTCCGTAGCACTGCGCCTACTTGCCTTCGAGCGCGAACCACTCCCAGTCGGAGCGGCCATCCTTCTCGACGCGGTCGAGTTCGCGGTCGCAGTCGGTGTTCTCGATGTTGCCGCAGTTGGCATCGGCGAAAGTATTGGTAAAGTGGATTACGACGGTGAAGTCAACCTGCTCGTGCTGGCGGAGAGTTTCCTTGTCGAGCGGGATGGTGTAGTCTATGCTATTGCCGTACTGGACGCCCTCGTCCTTGAGGTTCCAGGAGTAGGTGTCGCCAGAGATATTGAAGAAAATGCGCTGGACGAGGTTGTCCTCGTCGTTCCAGTCGGATGAGGAGCGGCCGCCGGAGGGGGAACAACCGCTGACGGCGCTATTCCAGTAGCAGCCGTTCCATTTGTTAGCCTCGTAGTTGTCGTCGCAGTCGCCGTCGCAGCTGTCCTTGTTGTTGTAGTCCGAGTTCTCGAAGTAGAAAATATCGAAGTAACCGTTGGCGACCGGGAACACCAGCTCGCCTCCGGGTCCGGCCGAATCGGTGAAACTGAGCGTTACCTGCGGGTCGCTTGCGAACGACTCGGTATAGCGCGAGTCGTCAAAGGTACCACCGAAGAAATTGACGATTCCAATCGCGTAGTCGGCGTTGCGCGAGATATCCATGCTCACGGAATCGCTCGCGTCGCCGGCGCTGACGGTGATAGTGTATTCACCGTTGGCGACGAAGAAGTCAGTGACCGGGATGGTCACGGTACCAATTCCCGCTTTGGAGTAGCTGAAGCTGCCGTGCGCGCGTACCTCGTGGTCGTAGCTCACCGCGTAGCTGCCTGAGTCGGTCGCAAGGCGGCCAAGGGTGGGCGAAGTCAGGTAGACCTTGAACTTGAGTTCCTCGTCGAGCGGACCGAAGCCATCGTAGTTGGCGGCGATGGTCACCGAGCCGACGCCGCTGTAGAGGCCGAAACTGGTCGAGACCAGCGAGGCGACCAGCAGCAGCAGTACCGCGAGGACGGCTGCCACGCTAATCCGGAAGGTGCGCACCGGCATACCGAATATGGTCTCCTCGTAATCATCGTCCCAGTCTTCATCCCAGGATTCGTCAGCTGACATCGCGTAGCGACCCCGGACTACTGTTCTTATAGGTTTCGACTTCAGGCTGCGGGCGACCTGACCTCGGGCACCAGGACCTCACGCCGCTGCAGGAGCGGCAGGACATCCTGCTTCAGCACACCCTCTGCAATCAGCGCCAGCACCCTGTTCTTGATTTGGTAGGCCGGCATCGAGCCGACGAACATGTGGGTGAAGAACATCTTGGTCTCCTCGTCGAGAGCAGCGTAGCGGATGAGCGAGGAAGGCATGAACATCAGCAGGTGCCACGCCACCTTGAGCCACTCCAGGTCGTCGCCCCACTTGTTGCGCCACGCGCGGTGGTACTCCATCAGCTCCACCTTGGAGAATTTATCGCTCTCGAACAGCCTCTCCAGCGTCTCCGCAGCCAATCGCCCCGAGTCGAGCGCGTAGTAGAGCCCCTCGCCCGAGAGCGGCGACACGAAACCGCCGGCGTCGCCGATGACTATCATCCGGTCGCCGGCGCTCGGCTGCAGCCCCATGCCGACCGGGATGTTGGAGCCGGCGAGCATGTCGCGGCTGACTTCGAGGTTGCGCGGGAACCACCCCTGCTCCTTGAGCGTCGCGACGTAGTCGAGCAGGTACTGCCGCTCGTCCCACTCCGGGTTCTCCGCCTTCGCGCGGCGGATGGTTGAGCGAGGGCAGCCGATGCCGACATTCAGCACCGTATCCTTCGAGAATGACCAGCCGTAGCCGTCAAGCCCGTTGTACTTGATGTGCGCCATCGAGATGCGCTCGGGGCCGTAAACTGCGTCCATGTATTCGCGGCCGACCTCGATTTCGAAATAGAGCGCGGTCGCGATATCCTCGTCGGCCCACTTCATCGGCAGCCCCTCGTCGGCGCGGATGCGGCGTGCGACCATGTCGAACGCGCCACCAGCGCCGATGATGACTTCGCTCTCGAGCTTGCTGCCGTCGCGCAGTTCGGTGACGACCTTGTCGGGCTCGACCTGGAAATCCTTCACCGCAATACCCTCCATCAGCGTCGCGCCCGCCCCAACCGCGTATTCGACCAGCTTGTTGTCGAAAGTGAAGCGGCGGATGTTGTAGAAAAACGGCGTTTCCTGCGTGTAATCGACGGCGAGGCCGTCCGGCCCGTAGACGATACCGCGCGTGCACTTGCTCTCGAGGAAATCGTCCCAGTTCTCAACGATGTGGTCGAACTCCTCGATATGCACGCAGAGGCCGCCGCCGCACGCCTTCTCGCGCGGGAACTTGGCGCGGTCGACCAGCGCCACCGAGCGCCCCTGTTTTGCGAGGTAGTATGCCGCCGTAGCGCCTGCCGGTCCTGCCCCTTCGACGACGACGTCGTACCTGGTCACGCCTGTTCCTGCTTGCGATAGCGGGTAACGTAGCCGGAGATACGGTTGCGCATGGAGATGGAGCTGACGTCGGTCAGCTCGGCGACCTGCAGCTTGTTGTGGTCGAAGTCATCGGTAAAGCGGTCGCCGTGGTTCTTCACCAGTTCGATGGCGATGCGCTTGATGTAAGTCGGCCTGACCTGACCCATGCAGCCGCGGCACCCGCGCCCTATATAAATACGCTGCGGAACGAAACGCCTTAAGCCCGCCTGCAATCGACGGCCATGCTCCACGAGGCTTCACGCATTATCGGGTTGTCGGTCTACACCCGCCGCGGTGCTCACCTCGGCACAGTCCATGACGTGCGGCTCGATACGACCTCGCGCCGCATCGACAGCCTCTACGTCACCGGCACCGAGCCGCGGCTGGTCCCGGACGGCGCCAGCATCATCGTACCCTACCGCTGGGTGCAGGACCTCGACGACGTGGTCGTGCTGCGCCACTTCCCCGAACCGCTCGAGTTCGGCGAGACCGCCGAGGTCGCCGACGCGGAAATGGAATTCGAGGAGTAGCGCCAATGGAGCTGCTCACCGAGCGGCTGCGGCTGCGCTCCTGTCGCGAAGAGGACCTGAAGCCACTGGCGGCCGCCATCGCCCCGCCGGCGGTCAGCGACTGGCTCTGCAATTTACCGCGGCCCTACACGCTCGCAGACGCGCGCGAGTTCATGCAGCGCACCGCGGCGCCTGGGGCCGGATGGGAAGGCATCATCGCGCTGCGCGACTCCGACGCGCTCATCGGCGGTGTGCGGCTGACACAGTCAGCCGCGCCGGGGGAGCAACCCGTGCTCGCCGCCCCGTCCGCGCCCGCCGAACGGCAGCAGCCCCGCGAGGCGACGCTCGGCTACTGGGTCGCGCGCGCGCGCTGGGGCAAGGGCTACGCGACCGAGGCGGCGTCCGCACTGCTGGCGTGGGGCTTCCGCGAGCTGAAGCTCGAGCGCGTCAGCGCCAGCACGCTCCCCGGCAACCGCCCCTCGCAAGCGGTGCTGCGGCGGCTCGGCTTCGCCTACGTCGGGATGCGGCTGGCGGAGACCGGGGCGTGCGGCCCGCAGCGCGTGCCGCACTACCTGCTCGAGCGGCCAACACATTGATTTACTACACCCGCTCGCGAAGCCGGCGGGCCCGTGGGGTAGCTTGGCATCCTTGTGGCTTTGGGAGCCATTGACTCTGGTTCAAATCCAGGCGGGCCCACCAGCGCGGAAGTGGTTAAACCGGCGGAGGCTCGCCAGCCGTGATTGACGCCGACTACCTCCGCGACCGCCGCGAGTTCTGTGTCGGCCTCGCCGTCGTCGTCGCCATCTTTGTGGCCTTCGCGCTCGCGTATGCGCTGAACGACGGCAGCTGGGGCGCCGCGTCCGACGGCAGGATTGGCGACGCGGCGCATTATTGCGAGCGAATCACGGCCGGCTTCATCCGCGAGCCGGCGAACACGCTATCGAACATCCCCTTCGTGCTGGTCGGGCTGTGGGTGCTGTGGCGGATGCAGCACGACCCGGTCGCGGGGCGGCCATCGCTGGCGACCCGCAGCTGGTTCACCGCCGCCTATGGCGGTGCGTGCATCGCGGTCGGCGTCGGCAGCTTCGCGATGCACGGCTTCAACACCGACTGGGGTGGGTGGCTCGATCTCAGCGGTATGATGATGTACATCACGATGCCGGTGTTCTACAACTTCGCGCGCTTCCTCGGCTGGGACGAACGACAATTCCTCGCGGGCTATCTCGGGACCAATGCATTGCTGAGCGTGCTGCACTGGCAATACGGTATTGGACTCTTTGTCTGGGGTTTCGCAATTGCCATCTGGCTGGCGCAGGAGACTGCCATCCGCTACCAGCGCCAGCCGCTGGCAATCTTCCTCGTGCCGATTACGGGGATACTTATCCTCTTCAATTACAATCCCGTCGATTTCGTTCGCGAACAGGTCGGTGTCATAATCATAATTTTCATGCTACTGCTGGCGTGGTTCCTCTACCAGCTCGACGAAATCAGGCTACAGCGGACCTACTCGCCTTACTTCTGGGGCGGCTTCGCGGCATACCTGCTAGCAAGCTTCATCTGGCGAGCGAGTCAGCAGGGGGGCGCGCTGTGCGAGCCGGACACGCTGCTGCAGGGGCATGCGCTGTGGCACCTGCTGGGCGCGGTCGCGATGTTCTGCTTCTACCACTACTTCCGGACCGAGACGAGCGACGCGGCATGAGCCGCCAGCGCGGCGTTATCTTCGACCTTGACGGCGTGATTGTCGATTCCTCGGCGTTCCACTTCGGTGCGTGGCAGCGCTGGGCGCGCGAGAGCGGCATCGCCGAAAAGGTGGACGAAGGCTGGTTCCGTGAGCATCACGGCCAGCGCAACGACGCCATCATCACCGCCACACTCGGGCCGCTGCCGGCGGCGGAGCTGGAGGCGCACGCGACACGCAAGGAGCGCCACTACTGCAAGCTGGCGCGCGGCCGGCTCGCGCCGCTGCCGGGCATCGCGTCACTGGTGGCGGCGCTGCGGCGCGATGGATGGCGGCTCGCGATTGGCACCTCGACGCCGCGCGAGAATCTGGAGCTGGTGCTGGCCGAGATGCCTTTCAGCGACGCGTTCGCGGCCGCGGCGTGCGGCGATGAAGTCCCGCACGGCAAGCCGGCGCCCGACGTCTTCCTCCGCGCCGCGGAGCTGCTCGGGCTACCACCCGAGCGATGCGTCGTGGTCGAAGACGCGCCTGACGGAGTCGCGGCGGCGCACGCGGGCGGCTTCGCCTGCCTGGCGGTCGCAACGACGCGGCCGCGCGAGCTGCTGGGCGCAGCGGAGCTGCTGCTAGACTCGCTCGCGGAAGCGACGGCGGAAGCGGTCGCGGGATTGCTGCGCTGACGTCTGAAAAACGCCGCCCCCATTTTAAATACTGGTCGTCAGCCATTCTGGGCGTGCGCGACCCACACCTCTTCGGCCTGTAGCGCCTTGGTTGCGGCGGGCTGAATGCGGCGGTAGACCTCGCCCGGCCGGCGCGGCTGCCCGTTGACCTCGAGCAGCCGCGCGACCGGCAGGCCGAACTCGCGCTCGTTCTGCCGCAGCAGCGGCTCAACCACTGCCCAGTCGGCGCTGGTGAACGGCGCAAAGTCGCCACCGTTGAGCTGGTCGGCGGTGACGCGCTGGTGCGGGTCACGGACGTAGATAGCGCCGCCCGACGCCAGCGAAAACAGGTTGCCGCCCGGGTAGGGCGTCGGCAGCTCGCGCAGCTCGCCGTCGTCATCCCACTCAAGGCCGTTCAGGATGACGAAACCGCCGTCGTTGAGCGGGTCGCCCGCCATGAACGACTCCGCCAGGTAGTCGAGACAGGTGCCGTTGATGACTACGCGCGGGCGGCCGACCGAGTTAATCAGCGGACGGCCGGCGGCGTTGCCCTGAACAAAGACGTGGCCGCCCTTGGCACCGTACATGAATGTCTGGCCGACATCACCGTGGACTACCAGCTCACCCGACTTCAGAATCTGTCCCAGTTGGTCCTGTCCGTTACCGTGCACCACGACGCGTGCGCCGTCCATCCCCGAGCCAAGGTAGTCGCCAGACGAGCCGTAGACGTCAATGCAGATGTCGCCGCTGTCGGGGCCGAAGGCGTTGGCGATGAAGCGGTGGCCGTGGCAGCCGTAAACCAGGAAACGGCGCCAGCCGCCGCGCATCATGTCGGCGACCGCAATTGCCAGCGACTTGGGGCCTTCGATGTCGAAGCCGCGGGCGTCGAGCACGGCTGTGCGGCCGTCCGGGGCGCCGCGACCAGCGCAGTATGCGTCGCACTCGGCGTCAGCGACCGCACCGAGCAGCCGCTCGAGCGACTCATCGACGAGCGCCAGCAGCGAGCTGCGGCGCAGCTCGCCGGTCGGGTAACGCCGGTCGAGCAGAAGCGTCAGCAGCGCGATTGCTTCGCCTCGCAGCCGTTTTTCGACTTCGTGCAGGAAGCCGCGCAGCTCGCCGTAGCCCCACTGCAGAACGGCTTGCCGGAAGGCGGCGAACGCCTCCGCGGCCGGCGCGTCGGCGGCGACGCCAGCCTCGCTCGCTGGGTGCGACGCGAGCGTGTGCGGCTGCGGCGCATCACCGAGAGTGATGCGCTCGCCGAACTTGTTGGTGCACTGCAATCGGAAGCGGTCGCCGTCGGGGACGACCGAAAAGATGAACGCGCCGCCGTCGGTGTGCGACCCGCCGCGCGCGTTCCAGTAGCGGTCGGCGCGCGGCCAGAAGCGGTTATCGGCTTCCGAGAGCGACTCGAGCGCGGCGTCGATTACCTGTTTCTCGGATGCGGCAAAGGCAATCTGCGCCTCGCCCTCCTGTAGCGCGAAAACCTGCGGGCGCAACATGCTGGTGTCGGTGATGCCGATGAGTCGCCACGCTTCCGGCACGGACTGCGCGATTATGAAGAACCACGGCCCGTCGGGCGAACCGTGGATGTGGGTCGCCTGCAGCTGGTCGTAGAGCTCCTGCCGGTCGGGCGGCAGCAGCGTGAAGTCGCGCTCGGTCGTCGGCGCCAGCGACTCGATGACCCACTCGAGCGGGTAACCGTAGAGCCGGTGGTGCAGGTCGAAGACTTGCACCGAAACCTCGGTGTCAGTCTGGAACAGCGGTCGCAGTCCGCGCTGCGCGAGATAGTCGCAGACCGCCTCGTAATTGGCGAAGTCGCCATTGTGGACCAGCGCCTCGTTCAACCCAACGAAGGGGTGTGCCCCGCCGGGGTGCCACACCTTGCCCTTTGTGGGGTAGCGGTGGTGGCCAATCCAGACATGTGCACTCAGATTCTCAAGCTGGTAGCATCGAATGACGTCGTCCCCATAACCGACCATCTTCAGGACTAGGAGGTTACGACCATGACTCAGGACGAAAGCCTGTGTTCCACGGTCACCCGCATAGAAATGAGTGTTGAGCCGGAAAGATGTCTGGAATACGTACTCGTCAGCTAACTCACGCTCTGTTGGCGGAAGTCCGTGCGGCAACTCGACGGCCTCGGCGAAAGTAGCCAGCATCCCGGCACGAGGGCGCACGAAATAGGCTGCCACATCTGGTGGCCGTACCTCGAGTCCCTCGATACTGTCCCAGTCTTCGCTGACAGGGAATTCATGGACATGGTCTATCTCGTAGGCATTCTTGACAAACAACTCCACTTCCTTGCGGACAGAAGCATCAAGGTATGCCACAGCGAGCAGGTAGTCCTGCTCCAGTGTCCCTCTGTCAACACCCAGCTGTTCTGAATCAAGACCCACTGCAGCGATGCCACCACCTTTTCCGTTACCGCGATTGCGCATCTGTTCAAGCGATTGTAGCATATGGCGAGCTGCTACAGGAACGGTCGAAGCGAAGCCAATGACACCGCAGCCACCTTCGGCTGCACCATCCACCGGTGGACGCGCATGTGGTAACTCTTCCCGGCTACGCGTCACCGCTCCAATCCAGGCGTCGCGGCTCACGCCTCGAACTCCTCCGGGATGTAGCGCAGTAGATCTCGACGGCCGCGCAAATCAGAGATTGTGGTCAGTCCGAGTCTGCGAAGGATGTCACGCAGCTGCCACTGGAACGAAATGTAGAGATTGCCGACCCGCATGGCGCCCCAGTCGGGGTGCACCCACTCCTTCAGTTCCGGATCAGTGGTCGTAAGTCCAAAAGGACAGCCACGGCCCCGTTCACAGTTGGAACAACGTGTGCATCCCATTGCGATGAGTTCTGACGTGCCGAGAACACAACCGTCAGCCCCAAGGGCAATGGCTTTGGCGATATCCCAAGCCGTACGCACTCCACCGCTAGCAATCAGTGTAATTTGGTCACGAATGCCTTCCTGCTCAAGGTGCCGGTGCACCTTCGGTATGGCAAGCTCAATGGGCATCGCAATGTTCTTTTTCGCAATTTCTGGAGCTGCGCCAGTTCCTCCATAGCTGCCATCTATGTGGAAAACATGCGCACCGGCGTAGTAGGAACCAACAGCAACCATGTCAACGTCAATCGGTGTTGAGACCTTTACAGAGATTATTGCGTCGGGATTCATGGTCATGGCCCAGTCGATATGCTTGCGATGGTCTTCGACGGAATAGACCGAATGAAAAGGAAAGGGAGAGAAGAGCGATACCCACGGAACGGACTCACGCATGTCTGCCACGGTGGTGGTGGACTTATCGCCCAGCAGGTGCCCCCCAAGGCCGGGTTTCGCGCCCTGCGCGTACTTGAACTCGACCATCGGCGCGCGCTGGATGGTCTCCTCGCGCACGCCGAAAAGGCCGGTCGCAATCTGGGTGATGACGCTGTCGGCGTAGGGCTTCAGCCCGTCGGGATAGCCTCCCTCACCGGTGCAGGTGAGCGTGCCCAATTCCTGGGCGGCAATAGCTCGGGAGACCATCACCTCCTCGGAGACCGAGCCGTAGGACATCCCACCGCCGTAGACCGGCAGAGCGATCTCAAGCTCCTGTCGCGCCGGGTCGCGCCGGTTCAGCGGAATGGCGGTGCCAATGGCATCGCTGTGCGCAAGCCATTCGCCCTCGGGAAGAAACTTGAAGTCGAGCCTGTCAAAACCGCCTCCCGAGCGACCGACACGATACTCGATGTCATCTGGCGGGCGGCCGTGCTCGGCCTGGAACCAGGTCGCCATAATCAGCTCGTCGGTCCAGCGCGGGTCGCCCAGAGCAGGTGGGGCTTCGAGCAGCGCGTGCGAGCGGTCGTGGAAGCCCTGGTGCAGGTAGTGGGTGACCTTCTCGACTAGCTGCGGGCTCGGGACGCTACTCATAGCCGTCAATCCCCCCGAACGCCTCGCGCTCAAGGTCGCGCTGGAACATCGCGCGGCCGAGCTCCCCGCGCAGCCGCCGCACCTCGCGCAGCCCCATCGCGCCCAGAATCTCGAGCAGCTGGTCGCGCCACGCTGCCGACAAATTCTTCAGTCGCTGGACGCCCCACTCGACATCCAGGCTCGCGGGAAGCCTGAAGCGCGCCGTCGCGGCGTCGGTAACGCTGCCATCGGGCTGCGCCTGTAGCGCCGCCAGCAACGGCGTGTCGAGCGCGACGGCGTCGAAGCCGCAGATAATCGCCTTCGGGACATGCTCGGCAGCGGCGATACCACCGCTGCCGATGAGCGTCACCATGTCGCGCAGCCCTTTCTCGACCAGCAACGCGTGCGCCTCCATCGCCAGGTCGCGCACGAAACGGCCATCGCCGCGGCCGTGGTAGTCTGCGACAAGGTGGAAGACGCGCACGCCGGCGGCAATCGACGCCAGCAGCGCCTCGCGCCAGCCCGGCTCGAACGGGAGCCGCTCGCAAACGATGGCGTCGGTGAGCGCAAGCGCGGCGGGGGCGTCGTCCAGGATTTCGACCATGCGCGGTGCCGGCGCCAGCGCCTCGAGCTCCGCGACGCGCAGCTGCGGGACGACCGCCGGCGAAGCGGCGACCGCCTCACGCACCAGCGGCAGCGGCAGGAACGCCAGCGTTTCGAGCTCCTCGGCGGCGTGCGCTAGCAGTCGCGCCATCTCGACGCTCTGCGCCGACTCCGGCGGCGAGTCGAACAGGATGGGAAGCTGTAGTTGCAGGCAGCGCGGCCGCTCACCGTCGCCGTCGGTTGCCAGATGCATCGGGCGCGAGCCGATATCGACGACGGTTGAGATGACTTCGCGGCCGTGGATGCCGTCGCGCGTCGGCCGCACGATTTCGGACATGTCTGTCCAGATGCGGTCCCAGCCTGGGCCGCCGAACCGCCCGCGATAGCCCTGCCCCTTGACCGGCACCGCGCCCAGCGCTGCCTCAGACAGGATGGTTTCGACCAGCTTCGGCGCCAGATAGGCGTCGCCCCACGCCTGCCACTCGGGGTTGTGGCGAATGGTGACCGCCCCGGGGTGCTGGATGGTGCAGCGCAGGCAGCCGACGCAATGCTCCGGCCGCGGCGCAAAGCCGCCCACCGGCCCCGAGAAAACGCCGTAGACGCAGGGGCGCGCGGCGACCACGTCCCAGTGGCCCCAGTATTCCCACGTCTCCTGCACCAGCAGCTTCAGCAGCTCGACGCGGTTGACCTCGACGAGAAAGCGGTGCGGCAGGTCGGCCAGGTCGGGCGTCGGCGCGGTGTCGATATGGTAACGGCGATAGCCGACCGACAGAGCGGTCGCTGCGTCACCCTCCAGTTGCTCATTACGCGGTTCGGCCATCGCCATAAATAACAGGCCGCAGTGCAGCAGACTCTATTTAACAAATGCGGAAAAACTGTGCAAACCAGCAGTAAACCTTAATAAGACTGAACAAATGTTCAATTCATGCTGGACAGGACCGACTCCGCGCTACTGGCAGCGCTGAACGCCGACGGTCGCGCCTCGCAGCGCGAGCTGGCGGCCGCCATTGGCGTTGCGCTGGGGACCGTCAGCAACCGGCTGCGCCGGCTCCACAAGACGGGCGTCCTGCGCGGCTTCCTGCCCGATATTGACGCCGAGCAAGCGGGCTTCACGCTCACCGCCGTGATGCAGATGCGCATCGCCAAGGGGCAGATTATCGCCGTGCAGGCGTCCGTCGCCGAGCATCCGCGCGTCTTCGGCGTCTACGACGTGACGGGTGAGTGGGACTCGCTGGTGCTGGCGCGGTTCCGCGACCGGGCCGAGATGGACGCGTTCATCAAGTCCACACTTTCGCAACCGCACATTGAACGGACGAACACCTCGCTGGTGCTCAACACGGTGAAGCAGGAGCCGCGGGTCGTAATCTAGTCGCGCGCACCAAAAATCGCCGTCCCCACCCGCACCAGCGTCGCCCCCTCGGCAATCGCCGCGGCGAAGTCGTGCGACATGCCCATCGAGAGCTCCGGTAGTGCAATGCCCGTTTCCGCGGCGACCACGTCGCGTAGCTGCCTCAGCTGCCGGAACCAGTCGCGCGGCCGGTCGTCGAAGGGCGGTATGGACATCAGCCCCACGACGCGCAGCCCCGAAAGCGCGGCGGCGGCGCGCGCCAGCGCCGCGGTCGCGTCGGGGGCGACACCGCCCTTAGTCGCTTCGCCGCCCTGGTTCACCTGCACCAGCGCGCGAACTTCACGCCCCTCTTCCTGCGCGATGAGCGAGAGCTTGCGCGCCAGCCGCAGCGAGTCGAGCGTGTGGATGAGCATCGCCTGGCGAGCGACCTTACGCGCGCGACGCGACGAGAGCCGGCCAATGAAGTGGTAGCGCAGCCCGTCGGGGGCGAAGGCGGCCGCCTTCTCCAGCAGCTCGTCAGCGTGGTTCTCGCCGATGTCGCGCAGGCCAGCGGCGAACGCCGCCTCGATGGCGGCGAGCGGCTTGCGCTTGCTGACGCCGATGAGCGTTATTTCCGCGGGGTCCCGGTTTGCCTCGCGCGCGGCGGTCGCGACCGCCGCGCGCACCCGGGCGAGCCGCTCGGCGATTTCAGAAGAATCCGTCATCACTCGCCCGTTGCGGCTGCTCCTCCGGGGGCGGAAGTGCCTTGAGATAATCCTCGTAAAGGTCGACCGCCACCGGCAACGCGAACGGGACGTGCGGTGACGTCAGGATGGCTTCGCCCGCCGCGAGCGTCTGAATTTCCATATCGAGCCGCGACAGGTCCTGCTTGGCGGACACCTGTAGCGACTCGCGGTCGCGCCGGTCGGCCAGCCCCATCACGAAGAGCGTGTTGAACTGACTCAGGACTTCGGAGTGGAGCAGCTTCGGCTGCTGGCTCACCGCGCAAAGGCCGACGCGGAACTTGCGCCCCTCGCGCGCAATCTGCGCGAAGACGTTGCCACGCGTCTCCGAGAGCAGCCGCTGCGACTCCTCGAGCGTCACCAGCACCGGCGGCAGCTTGGCGAACTCCTTCGGCTGCGCGTATTTCGCCTTGTGCGACTCGAAGACCGCGCGCGCCAGCACCATCGAGACCAGCAGCTCCTCGGTCTCGAACATGTTGCTGGTGTCGACGAGCACCACCTTCCCGGCGTCAAGGTGCGCAATTATCGCCTCGGACGCCGTGACGTCGGGGTCGCCCGAGAGCAGGTCGAACTGCCACAGGTAGCGCAGCCGCCGCTTGATGACGCCAATCGTCCCGGGGTGGAACTCGCCGTGCAATTCCTCGGAGACCTGCTCGGCGTTGCGCTCGTTCAGCTCGACCAGCCAGTTGCGCTGGTAGCGCTGTCGTGCCGCGTTGAGCGCCTCGCGCTGCGGCCCCGAGAAGTCGTACAGGTGCAGCAGGTCGCGCACCTCGACCTCGCTTGCCGAGAGCCGCAGCTGGCTGTAGTTGCCGGAGAGTGGCCGCGACGAGTAGACCGCCAGCCGGTCGGCGCGCGGGTGGTGCGTCAGCCCGCGCCGGTCGGGGACGCCGCCGTCGAAGTATTCGCCGTGCGGGTCGAGCACCAGCAGCCCCGCCTGCCCCGACTCCAGCGCGCTGGCGCAGAAGCACTTGAGCAGGTTGGACTTGCCCATGCCGGTCGTCGCGAAGATGCCGATATGGTAGGGCAGCGCATCCGGCGCCAGCCCGACACGATGCGGCAGCGGCTCGTCGCCGCTGCGCAGCCGCCCGACGGTGAGCGTCTCCGACGGCAGGAACTCGAAATCGGCGTCGCGAGCGCGGCGCACGCCGGAGAAGTGCGCCACCAGCCCCTTGGCGCGGCGGAACCTGCCGTCGCGCAGCACCCCCAGCACGCTCGCGGACGCCAGTTTGTAGAGCCGGCGCTCCTTGTCGGCGAAGCCGTATTCCATCTCGGCGCCATCCATCGCCAGCATGTGGCCGGCGGTGCGCTCGAACCAGTCCTCACCCGCCGCCTCGGCGCCGTAGGTGACGTTGAAGACCCGCAGGTAATACGGCTCCGCGGTCTCGGCGTCCTCGACCACGACTATTTCGCCCAGCGCCAGGTATTCCCCGTAGGGGCAGCGGAATTTTGCCTCGGTTACGTTGCGGCCAACAATTCGTCCCAGTTCCATCATACGCTCCGGTCGAGCACCTCATGGTAGTCGCTGAATAAAACGTCCCATGCCCCCGGCGCCAGCCCCTGCTCGAGCGCCGCGCCCTGCAGCGCCTGCCGCAGCGACTCGGTAAGGTCGCCGTCGATAATGACCAGATTGTGCGCCTGCGCCAGCGGCCACGGGTAGCCGGGATAGACGGCGTCGCGCGCCAGTCCCGCCAGCGACGCCGCGACCGCCCCGTAGTCGCCGCCGGCGACATCCAGCCGGAACGCCCACTCGGAAGCGGGGTTGAGCCGCACCGCGCCCGGCGTTCCCAGGCTGTCGCAGTCCAGCGGCGCGCGCCAGCAGCCGTCGGGCGAGTCGCGCATCAGCGCCGGCAGCAGCGGCGCCCCGTCGCGTGCCAGCGCCGAGCGCTTGGCGACCGCCGCCACGGTCACGCCCGCCGCGTCAGCGCGGTCGAGCACCAGCCGCAGCGCGTCACGCGCCGGCGCGTGCGGGCTGGTCAGCGCGCCGTCGAGCAGCAGCAGTGCATCGTCGGCGCTCGCTTCCAGCACCGCCACGAGCGCCTCGAGCGCGGCGAGCGCCGCCTCGGTTTCCGCCAGCTCGCGCAGCCACTCCAGTGCCGTCTGCAAGTCCGCGGGCTGCTCGGCCGGCAGCCGGCCGGTCACCCTGCGGTAGCGCTCGCTCCATTCGTCGGCAAATGTCCCGGCCTCGAGCAGCCGCACCTCGAGCGGCGCCTCGCGCTCCGCCACGGCACCGTCGCGCACCACGACGCGCCCGGCGCGCAGCGCCACCACCGCGAAGGCGCCGCCGTCGAGCAGCGTGCGCGAAGAGCCGTCGACCGCCGCGACCAGCGCGGGCGCCTCACCCGGCGCGAGCGGCGCGAACTCCGTCCCCGGCGCAGCGATGCCGTGCGCTGCGAGCCGTGCCGCGATTGCGTCCAGCTGCGCGCGCACCGGGTCCATACTGCCGGAAGGGGAGCGGGGTTATAGCGCTCAACCCGCGACTATCTTCACCACGTCTCCGTCCTGCAGTACGTGGTCCTTGCCGATGATACGCTTCGTGCGGCAGTCGATGGCGCGGATGAAGCCGTCGCCGATGTCGCTGTGCACCTTGTACGCCAAGGCCAGCGCGGTCGCGCCGCGCGGCAGCAGGTAGCCGTCCGGGAGCACCTTGCCGTGCGAGTCGGCGTAGTGCGTCTCGTCCTCGACCGGGAAGGCGGCAATCAGGTCGAGCCGCTCGAGCACCGCCGCCTCGAGACAGCGCTGGACGCCGGTGCCGGCCCCATCGACGCCGACTCCTGAAATGAACGCGGCGATGCGCTCGAGCCCAGCGCGCTGCGCGTCGCTGAGGCTGGCGCCGTCGGCGAGCGCGAACTCGATGTCGCCCGGCCGGTATTCAAGAAGGCCAGCCCTGGCGGCGTTGCGCAGCGCCAGCTCGTAGTCGGCGGCGACCGGGATGCCGCCCGCCGCCGCCAGTGCCGCCAAGTTCGCGGCCGGCGCGATGTCCGCCTTGTTGGCCGCAACGATGATGGGCTTGCCGAGCGTTTGCAGCGTCTGCGCGAGGGCAAGGCCGTCAGCGTCGCCCCACGCCTGCACGTTCGCCGGCAGGTCACACTCGCGCAGGGCGGCGACAACCTGCTCTCGCGAAAAGCCGAGCCCCGCCAGCCGCTCGGCGAGGAAATCCTCGAGCGCGCGGCCCGACTCGACCGCGCGCGCCGAGCGGCTCCAGTTGCGCAGGATGATTCCGGCGAGCCAGTGGTGCAGCTCGCCGGCGAGGAATTCGACCTCGCGCATGGGGTCCGCCCCGTCGGCGTGGTTGCCCTCGAGGTCGGTGCTGCCGCTGGCGTCCACAATCTGGATGAGCACGTCCGCCTGCCGCAGGTCGTCGAGGAACTGGTTGCCCATCCCCCGCCCCTCGTGCGCGCCCGGCACAAGCCCGGCGACGTCAACCAGCTCGACCGGCAGGTAGCGCGTGCCACCCAGGCAGGGCGAGTTGTGCGGCTCGCATTCGACGCCGAGCGAGCCACAGGGGCATTCGCGGCGGACGTGCGCGACGCCGACGTTGGAGTCGATGGTCGTGAAAGGATAGTCGCCGATTTGCGCGTCGGCCGCCGTCGCCGCGCTGAAGAAGGTGGACTTGCCCGCGTTGGGCTTGCCGACCAGCCCGACCTTCATCCCAGTCCGCCGATGCTGGGGCCGAAATCGCGCGGCCCCTTCTTCTTCGACTTCTTGGGCTCGGGCTCGGCCTCCTCGGCAGCGGGCGCCGCCTCCGCCTCCACGGGCGGTTCCGGTTCCGGCGCGGCGGGCACCGCCGGCTCGGCAGCCGCCTCGGGCTCCGGCTCTGCGGGCGGAGCTGCGCGCAGCTCCGCCAGTCGCTCGTCGCGTGACCGGGGGTCGGCTGCCGACGGCGCGCGCGGCGGGGGCGACGGGGACGACGCGTCGCCGAAGAACGCCGCCATGCGCGCGCTGCGTTCGTTCGGTGGCGCTGCGGGCGCCGCCGTTTCGGGCGCGGGCGCTTCGGCGGCCGCGTCGACTTGCGGCGCGGCAGCCGGCGCGGGCGGCTCCTCCGGGGGCGGCCCGGCCGGCGCTTCGGCGCGCGGCGCGTCGTGGTCGACGATGGCGCCGTCCGGCTCTACGCGCGCCACGTGCTTGCAGGCGGGACAGCGGAAGGCGCCCGGCCGCGGGACGCGCACGCGTGAGCCGCACTGCTGGCAGTTGAGCACCAGCGGGAATTTTACCGATGGCTCGTCGGCCAGCTTCGGGCCGGGCCGCTGCGGCAGCGCCGGCTTCCGGTCGCGGTTGCGGTAGCGGTAGTAGACTGCGCCGCCGACTGCGGCCAGCGCGACAAAGAGCAGGTAGAACGGCAGCCGCCCGCTGCCGCTATCGACGGTGAAGGCAAGCTCGAGCTCGTTGTTGGACTCGTCGCTCTCGGCCACTTCATTATCGGGGTCGATGACCGCCTCGAGGCGGTGGCTGCCGCCGGTCGCGTCGAAGCTGACGGTCACGACCTTGTCGCGCCAGCCGGCGGCAATCTGGTTGACCCGCTCGCCGCCGATGAAGGTGCCGTCGAGGTAGAAGCCGACGTAGACGCTCTCGAGGTCAGTGCCGCCCGCCAGCACAGTCACCGACGCGGTCACGCGGTCGCCCTCCTCTGGCGACGAGGGCGAGATGCGCAGCTCCTCCAAGTAGGCGTCGGAGACCGACTCGGAGGCGAGCGTAAGCGCGACCGTATCGACCACCGCCGGGTCGCTGCTCGAGCGCGCCGAAATGGTGCCGCTCCAGGGGCCGGAGCCATCCGGTACCGTGATGCGCAGGTAACCCGGCTTCTCCACGCCGGCGCCAAGGGTCGCGACGGTCCAGTCGAGGACTGCACTGCCCTGCGTCGCGAGCAGTCCGCTCGCATCCAGCTCGATGGTGTCAGCCGCGTTGCCGCTGTTGGTAACGGTGTAGCGGTAGAAGACGGTCTGCCCCGCGCGGCCGGATTGCGACGCGGAATCAGTCATTACGAGCGAAACGCCGCGTGTCGAGCTGACGTTAAGCTCAAGCGGCAGGCTGGTGTTCGCGCCCGCCCCCTGAGCGACCAGCGTCAAGCCGTGGTTACCGGCGGTCGCGTCGCTGCCGACGGAGACGCGCAGGCCGATGGCCGCGCTCGCGCCGGCGCCGAGCGTGGCGTTATCGGGCGTGAAGCTGGCGTTCCAGCCGGCTGGCAGCCCCTCGAGCGTGAAGCTGGCGCTGTCGTTGCCGTTGCCGCTGTTGCGCAAGTCAACCAGCCAGTTCGCCTCGCCGCCGGGGGCGACGGTCGCCGGCCCGGAGACCAGCAGCAGCTCCAGCCCGTGCGACTGCGAGACCTCGAACTCGAGCGCGACGGTCGAGACATGCGCCGGCTCTTCATTATCCTCGACGCGCAGCGTAATCGCGTGCGCGCCGGCACTGGCGTCGGCCGGGACGGTGACGTTAACCGTCACGATTTCCGGCACGCCCACCTTGACGATGAGGGTATCACGGCCCTCGAAATTCTCGATGCCGGCGACCGTCGCCCAGCCGGCGTCGTCGCCCTGCGCTTCGACCACCAGCCGCGTCGTCGCGCTGCCGGGGTCGTAGAGCGCGACCGCGCCGAGCAGGAACTGCACCGTCTCGCCCGGCGCGACTGGCCCTTCGGGAGCGGCCAGCAGCTGGAGGCCGGTCGCGACCAGCGCGCTACTGTTGCTCGCCGTGACGTCGAGCCCCGCCTCGTCGGCGGTCAGCGAACGCGCATCAACGGTCAGCTGCGCCAGCGTCCCGGGCGCCTCCATGCCCGGGTTGGCGATGACGGTCAGCTCGCGCGACTCGAACGGCGCGAACGACAGTGCCTCGGTCGAGCCGCTAACCCACGCGCCGCCCACCGTGATTTCGAGCGAGTCGGCGCCGTTACCGTTGTTGGTAACCGTAAAGCGCAGCGTCGTCGAGACGTTACCGAGCAACTTCGCCTCGGGAGGCATCGCGACCGCGACGCCGAAATCCTGGTTGACCGTAATATTGGCGTGGAACCGCGCCAGCCGTGAGCCCGACGTCGCCTCAATCACGGCGTGCGCGGTCTCGACCGCCTCGGCGTCGTCGGGCGCGGTGATTCCGAGCGAGACCGTCGCCGAGCCGCCAGCCGGGACCGACTTGGACCAGCCGCTGGCGTTGTCGAAGCTACCGCTCCAGCCGGCCGGCAGCGTCGCCGCGAGGCTGACGTCCAGCGCCGTATCTTCGTGGTTCAGCACCTGCAAATCGAAGAAGGCGGTCGCGCCGGGGTCGACGAAAGCGCGGTCGTTGCCCTCCTCGAGCGGCCAGAGGCCCAGCCCTGAAGGCGCCAGCACTTCCAGCCGCAGCGCCACCTGCTCCTGCATCGAGCTGCTACTGGCGCGCAGGGTGAGGTTGTACGCCGTCCCCGGAGAGGCTTCGCGCGGAATAGTGAAGTTGAGCCACGCGAAGCCGTGCTCGTCGGCCGCCAGCGTCAGCGACGCCGGCTCGAGCGTCTGCTCCCAGCCGGGGTCGCCCGCGACCAGTGCCAGCTCGAAATCGTCGCTGCTGTCGCCGAGGTTCGCCAGCTCGAGCCGGAACGAGGCGACCCCGCCCGGCAACGCGCCGGCGACAGGCGAGGCGGCCATCAGCCCACCGACCGAGGTGTTGGTCACAACCGTCGCGCTATGGCTCGAATTGCCCTGCGATGTGGCGGTGAAGAATATTTCGCGCGACTCGTTCCAGCCCGCTTCAGCGGGCGGGCGCAGCCGTAGCTCGGCCTGCGCGGTTGCGCCGGGGCCGAGGCTGACCTGACCGGCGGGCGCGCCGCCGATGCGGATTTGCGCCTGCCAGTCGGTGCCGGTGAACAAATCAAACGTGTCGTTGCCGTTGCCGCTGTTGGTGACGCGCACCGGGTAGGAAACCCACGTGTCGGGGAATACCCGCTGCGCCACGACCGGCAGCTCGAGCGCGACGCCGTAATGCTGCGAGACATTGACGCGCAGCGCAAGGCTGGCACTGGCGTTCGCGTCGCCCTGCGAAGTGGCGGTAAGCGTGACGAGGTGCTCGCCGGCAGTCGCGCTACCGTTGACGTCAACCGTCAGCGCCAGCGCGACCGTACCGTTCGGCGCGACGTCGCTGGCGTTAGCCGGCCAGCTGCCGCTCCAGCCAGCGGGGAGCGTCGCCGTAATCGTGTAGTTGTCGGCCACGACGCCGCTGTTGCGCAGCGTGACGCTGAAGCCGACGCTGGCACCGGGGTCGGCGTCCTGCGTCGCGTTGGCGGCCGCCAGCGCGACGCCGTACTGGGGGCGAACGGTGAGCGGGCGGCTGGCGTTGTTGTTATCGTAGCGCACCTCCTCATTGCTGCCGGCGTCGATGACGCAGACGACCCAGATGCGGTAGTCGCCCGGCGCCGGCGCAGTCCAGTCGAAGCTGGTCAGGTCGAGCACCGAGTTGGCGTCGATGTCCAGCTCCTGCTCTTCATGGAGCAGCTCGCCGCTGGCGGGGTCGTCCAGCCGCACCTCGACTGTCATATCAAGCGCGTCGTGGTTGCCTTCGTTGCGCACCGTGAGCGGGAAGAAAGTCAGCTCCTCGCCCTCGAGCGCCGTATCGACCTCGTCGTCATCGGAGTTGGTAATCGTGATGTCGTCGCGGTAGACCGCAAGGTCGGCGAGGTCGGCCGACCAGACCGAGCCGTCCACGATAAGGTCGAGCAGCCCGTCGCCGTCGACGTCGGACGCCGCCGGCGAGTTGAAGATGCGGTTGGAGTTCTCGCGATTCTCGAGCGTCACGTGCCACAGCTCGGGCTGCCCTCCGCCGCCGCTGCGGCCGTCACTGCCGTCGAGCGCGAAGCACTCGGGGGTGGTGCAGCTGAAGACGTCCCAGTTGTCGCTGCCGAGGCTGTCCTCGGTGTTGATGACTGCCAGGATGGGGGACGAAATCGCGTGCTCGTCGTCATCCCAGCCGCCGCCCCCGGACGATGTGTCGTAGGTGGTGTGCCATAGCTGCGTGCGGTCCGATTCGAGCGCCCAGACATGCGTCTCCTCGGTGTTGGTGGTGGCGCTGGGGTCAAGCCAGGTGACCGCCACCAGCTCCAGGTCGCCATCGCCATCGACGTCGCCGATGGCGGGCGTCGCATCCATGTCGCCGCCGTCGCTGAAAGTGTAGCTGGAGCCCCAGTCGGCCGCCGCCGTCCCGTCCAGCTGGTAGACATGCAGGCTGGAGTCACCGCTATCCTCAGGCGCCGGCCGCGGTACGATGATTTCAGTGCCGCTATCGTCGGTAAAATCCGCGAGCAGCAGGCTCGGCAGCAGCGGGTGCAAGTTGCTATCGGCCGGGTCAACGATGCTGCCGACCGTCTTTGGCCCCCAGCCCGAAATCGCGTTGCCGCCCTGGATGCCGTACACCTTCAGGTTGCTGTTGTCGTGGTACGAAACGAAGATTTTGCGGCTGGCACCCTCGCGCAGTACTACCGGCGACGATACCTCGGTCGCGTCGAACTCGTAGCGCCAGAGGCGGGTGCCGTCGCCGTCGAGCGCAACGACCGCTGCCGTGCCTTCGGCGGGGTCGAGGCCGCTTATAACCAGATCGTCGCCACCGTCAAGGTCGCTGACGGCCGGGTTGGAGCGGATAATCGTGAGGCCGGTATCGTAAGACCAGTGGCCGTTCGACCAGACTGCGCCGGAACCGCCGTAGGTGCCCGAGCCCGAATTCCAGCTAATCTTCGGCTCGAAGAATTCCACGACGCCGTGCGGGGTCGCGATGGCGATATCGGGCCGCCCGTTACCATTGAAGTCGCCCAGCGTGGGAGTCGCGTAAGCTGCGTCGTAGCTGGTGAAATCAGTCTCGAGCGAGTTGTTGGAGCTGTCGCGCACAATACCGAGGTCGCGCCGCCACATCAACCGCCCGGGGAAGCCGCCGTCGCGGATTTCGAGGAAACCGCGCAGGTCGTCGCCATCCTCCTCGGCGGTCGCGTAAGCGATGTGGAGCACATTGCGGTCGTATTCGCCGTCGACGCCGGCCGAGAAGTTGCCGATGACGCTGCCCCAGGAGAAGACTGTTTCACACTCGATTACGCCGCTACAGTCGGTGCCGGGGTCGCCGTTGCCGCGGTCCCATGAGACTACGGGCTCGCGCTTGTCAATCGAGCGCTCGGTCGGCGCGGCGAGGCCGCTGTGGGTGGCGTCGCCGCCGAACATGGTCCAGTCGCCGCTGGCGGGCGGCAGTGCCAGCAGCAGCACCAGCAGCAGCACGGTCGCCCGGCGAGTCATCACAGGCGAGTCCGCTGGCTGCTAAATTAGAGTGGCGGTTACCCGCGTTCTCAATAAGCGCAGTCGCATCGGCAGGGTGATGGCAACCGGGACGCACGCCTGCCTCGAGGACGAACGCAATGCCAGCGTGCTCGTCAACGTCAACGGCGAACTGCTGCCGCGCAACGCCGCCACTGTCTCGGTCTTCGACGCCGGCTTCCTGCTCGGTGACGGGGTCTGGGAGGGACTGCGGCTGCACAAAGGGAAATTCGCGTTCCTGCCGGAGCACCTGCAACGGCTGGTAGCGGGCGCCGCAGCCATCGGCCTCGAGCTGCCGCTAACACTGGCGGAGCTGGAGGGCGAACTCTACCGCACGATCGCGGCGAACGAGATGGAAGACGGTGCGCACGTGAGGCTGGTCGTCTCGCGCGGACCCAAGGCGACGCCGTTCCAGGACCCGCGCGCCTCGGCGGGCGGGCCGACGCTGGTCATCATCCCCGAGTGGAAGACGCCCGACCCGGCGCTCTACACACGCGGAATCGCGCTCGTCAGCGTGACGACGCGGCGGCCCGGCCCCGAAGTGCAGGACCCGCGCATCAACAGCCTCAGCAAGCACAACTGCATCCAGGCCTGCCGCGAGGCAACCGCACTGGGAGGCGACGAGGGCATCATGCTCGACCCGCACGGCAACGTCTCGACCTGCAACTCGACCCACTTCTTCCACGTCGCCGGCGGCGAGGTGCGCACCTCTACCGGCCGCTACTGCCTCGGCGGGATTACCCGCCAGGCGATACTCCGCCTCTGCCGCGACAACAACATCACCTGTAGCGAGGCAGACTTCCCGCCCGCGGCGCTCCGCGAAGCGGAAGAGGCGTTCGTCACCGGCACTTTCGGGGGAGTAACGCCCGCCCGCAGCATCGACAGCCGCACCCTCCCGGCGCCCGGGCCAGTGACGGCGCGGCTGCGCGGACTCTACGAGCGGATGCTGGAGCAAGCGTGACGTTGCGCATCGCGATGTGGTCCGGCCCGCGCAACATCTCAACGGCGATGATGCGTGCGTGGGAGAATCGCCCCGATACGGTCGTGGTGGATGAGCCGCTCTACGCGCACTTCCTCGCGGAAACCGGCATCGAGCACCCTGGCCGCGACGAGGTCATCGCCGCCGGCGAGACCGACTGGCAGCGCGCGGTCGCGGGGTTACTGGCGCCGGTCGAATCCGCAATATTCTACCAGAAACAGATGACGCACCACTTGCTGCCGCACATTAATCGCGGCTGGATGGCAGAAGTGCGGAACTGCTTCCTGATTCGCGACCCGCGCGAGGTGCTACTCTCCTACGCCCGCAAGAGGGGCGACGTGACGGTAGACGACGTGGGTATCCTGCAACAGGCGGAAATCTTCGACTACGTACGCGAGCTCACGGGCGAGGTGCCACCGGTGCTCGACGCGAAGGATGTGCTGACCGACCCGCGCAAGGTGCTGGGCACGCTCTGCCAGCGCCTCAGCATCGAGTTTCGCGACGAAATGCTGGCATGGCCATCCGGCCCGCGCGACAGCGACGGCGTCTGGGCGCCTTACTGGTATGACTCCGTCAACCGCTCGACCGGCTTCCAGCCGTGGCGGCCGCGCGAAGGAGAGCTGGCGCCAGCCCAGCAGGCAATCCTGGACGTGTGCCAGCCGCACTACGAGCGGCTGCGAAAGCATAGGCTACGCGGTTAAAATCCTCGACTACTACTATTTAAAAAAGATTAGTGTGGCAGCGGGAAGCCAGCGCAGAATTCACGGACTTCCTC
>JASMLC010000012.1 GCA_030748895.1 Candidatus Poseidoniia archaeon | reverse complement strand
GAACTCCAGATTGTCTTAGGGACCTCATGAGCAGGTCTGATAAACTCGAATACAGTCTTTAGTGACAAGCTTGACCGAACTTCTTCAGCCGCCAGTAGTTGTAGGGCCACGGTGTCAGGAAGCCGACAATGAGCATGAATGGGATTGCGATGTACATGAGTCCGAGTTCACCACTAGTAAAGAGAAGGTCGGTAATCTCCATTGCTATCTCCATCATCAGCATTGAAATGAAAGACATTCCCATTGCCGTTGACAGCGCATTACTGAAATCCATCTGACCTTGCATAAGCAATATTGTTTCAAGCATCACGCTGGTAGCAAGACCGTTGATGAGCGGCAGGATTGCAAAGAAATACCACATGTTAGAGTACAGCACGAGATCGGCAGTAATGCCTGAAAATGAGTAATAGGCGAGAGTTCCGAATTCGCCAATTGAACACCCAATCAGGCACCATTTAGTGTTATGAGCTGATTGCCACCAGATGTCCCCATCGCTCCAGTTAAAACCAGCAGCGGCTGTAGCAGTTCCCGTGGGCGGACTGCCAAGCTGGTGAAGTCCACTAGCTCCAGTCGTTTCTCCTACGGAATATCCTGCACTGGTGACAGCCGCCTCGAGTTCACCTCTATCGATGCCTGAGTGCGCGATATTGGCGTTGCCGGCGACATGGTCCACCGCGGCCGACGTCACTCCCGCGACGCCTTCCAGCGCGCGCTGCACGTTGTTGGCGCAGCCGCCGCAGGTCATTCCGCCGACGGCGAGCGTGGTCGTCGTTTCGCTCATGCGACGCGCGAATCCGGCGCGGGGATAAGGGTGCCGCCAGCGGTTATTAGGAACGGTCGCCTGCCGCACCGATGAAGCGCGTCTGCCTCGGCGGCACTTTCGACATCCTGCACGCCGGCCACGCGCGGCTGCTGGAGGCGGCGCTCGCAGCGGGCAAGGCGCTCGTAATCGGCCTCGCCAGCGACGAGTTCGCCGCCGGCCGGCGTCCCCCGGACCGCGAGCTGGCGCTGTACGGCGCGCGCGAGGCGGCACTGCGCGACTGGTTCACGGCGCGCGACGCGCTCGAGCGTGTCGAAATAGTTTCGCTGGCCGAGGAGTGGGGACCGGCGGCCGAGGGCGCCGACATCGACGGTATCGTCGTCTCCGAAGGGACGCGCGAGGCGGCGGCGCGGCTCAACGCGCGCCGCCTCGCGCGCGGGCTGGCACCGCTGGAAGTCGTCACGGTCCCGCACCTGCTGGCGGCGGATGGGCTGCCGTTGAGCGCGTCGCGCATCCGCGCCGGCGAGGTTGACGCGGAGGGGCGGCGGCGGTGACGCCGTCCGTCGATGACGTCACTCTTATAGCGGCGCCCAAGGTGGCGACGCCAATTCGTATGGAGGCACTCCCATGGCCACGGAAGAAACGATTAACAGCCTGTCGCAGGATATCCGCCAGGCGATTACCGAAGACTCCTCAGTCCCGCGTAATGTGCGCAGCAACGTAAGCGGTGCGCTCGAGACCTACCTCCTGAACAAGGGCGATGAACTGGACCTGCGAATTTACTCGACGATTTCAATCCTCGAGGAGCAGATAAATGATACCAACATCCCGTCGCACGCCCGCACGCGACTCTTCGAGTTTATCCGCGACCTTGAGGGTGTGGTCCGCAAGTGGGAGACCAATGGCGGCGCCTGAAAATCGGGGAGGGATACCTATTTATCGCCGGAACGGGTCGAAACTTCCCGTGAACCGTGCCATTGCCTTTCTGGTCGCGGGCCTCATGCTGCTTCAGGCAGCCGTCTGGCTACCCGCTTCCGCCGAGGAAATCGGGGGGCAGGCACACGAGGTGGGGCTCTATCTCTGGTCGGAGAGCGGCGAGGGCAAGCTCCACACCTGGACCACCGGCGACCACGGCAGCGACGGCACGACGGTCAGCATTCCCAGCGGTAGCAACCTCTTCTTCGCGCTGCACCAGCCACTGCGGACAGACCTCCCCGTCGATTCCTACAACGCTCCCGAACGTGGCTTTTTCATCGAACTCTATGTCAACACGGCGGTATTTCAGTCGAGTCACCTGAACATCAAGGTGCGCGACGGCACGTCGCCGACGGGGGGTGCGATCCTCGCCAGTGGCGAGATGGACGTCTCCGGCGGTATCGGGAACCCCGGCAGCGATGACCAGGAGGACGAGGAGCTCTACTGGGAGGATTCGCTCGGCCCCAGCTACACTTTCGCCTCGGGCCACTACATCGTCGTCGAGCTTGAGAACGACGGCGGCAGCGACGTCAACCTCGGGCTCGATACCGGTACCGACGGTGATACCCCCTCCAGGCTGGTCGTGAAGACCAACCCGGTGCGCGACATCACAGTCCTGACCGAGGCATTCAATCTCGAGACTTCGGATGACGACGACCGGCAGGCGACCGACCACTTCGAGCCCAACCTGCCGGCCGAGCTGGCGCGGGCGTTCTTCTCCGGGACCGCGCTCAACGCTTTCGGTGCCTACGACGTCGCTTCTATTCGCGTTCAGGTTGACGACCCGGACGGCGAGGAGCTGTTCGACAGCGAGCTGGCGCCGACCGACCGCGGTGACGCGAGCGGCACGGTCGAGTTCGACGATATTACCTGGAATTACAACGACCCCGAGCAGCCGGGCGCGCAGCATACCGGCTCGGGCGCCTACACCGTGCGCGTTTCGGCGGTCGACCAGCAGGGCCACGGCTACTGGGTCGAGCTACAGGTCGAGATGGACGAGTATGGCGTCTACCTCTGGACTGACGAGCGACAGCAGTCGGTCGCGGTCGGCGGCTCGGTCAGCTACCAGTTGACGGTGCGCAACAGCGGCGACAGCTCCGACAGCTTCGACCTCCAGCCGAGCGACACCTCGTCCAACTGGACCGTCGAGCCGCAATCATGGAGCAGCGGCAGCCTCGTGCCGGGCGGGACCGAGACCGTGACCTTCAGCGTCTCCGTGGCGGACTCGACTGAGATGGTCGGCCGTTACGCGACCGTCAGCATCCTCGCTACTTCGCAGAACTCGCCTTCTTCACAGAAGCAGACCTTCGACCTCGAGACCAAGACGGTCGTCGGCGCCGAGTTCATGGTGGGACTCTACTTCGTGGAGGGGACGCAGCATGTCACCTCGTCCGAGGTTGATGCCGTCGCTGGTAACTGGAACGATTTCGGATTGCGCGTCGCCAATCTGGGGCAGGCGACTGACTCAATCGACATGAGCGCGTCCGGCATGCTCCCCGACTGGGACGTCGAGTTCGAGTATGACGGCGACCGCGATTCGGGTATCACCATCAACGGGCTGCCGCGCGAGGAGGATGGTGAACATGTCGCCAACGTCACCGTCTGGGTGCGCCCGGCCGAGGGCGGCGACGTCGACACTTCGACCATCCAGCTCAAGGGCACTTCGCAAGGCAACGCCACGAAAACCTCCACGGCGACCCTCGAGGTGAGCCGCACCTTCGGCCTCTCGCTCAACGTCGCGGGCGGCGGCTCGACGATTTACGCCAACCTGCAGCCGGGCGGGACGCAGACGGTGCACCTCTCGCTCTACTCGGCGGTCGAGGGCGACCGCGACGTCCAGCTCTACGTCGAGGACCTCCCTTCGGGGTGGTCGGCGCAGTACAAGGATGGCGGTGAGACGGTGACGCAGGTCACCATCAGCGAGGATGAGAGTATGCCGCTGGACCTGCTGGTCACCGCTGGCAACTCCGCCACCTACCAGGAGGGGGGCTACCCCGTCGTGGCCGTTGCCGAAGATTTGCATGACTCACCGCCGCCGCGCGGCCGCCAGGAACTGACTTTCAACCTCGCTTTGCAGGACGACCTGTTTCAGGTCACCGCCGCGAAGTATCGCGCCGCGATTGAGCCGGGCGGCAGCTATGAGTTCACACTCGAGCTGCACAACCCGCTCAATGCCGACGACACCTACCTGTTGCAGGCGCCTTCGGTGCCGCAGGGGTGGCAGGTCTCGTTCCCTGACGGGAACTCGATTGAGGTCGGCGCCGGCCGCAGCGGTGACGCCACGGTGCGCGTCACCGCCAGCGACGAGGTGCGGCACGGCGACAGCGAGAAAATTCTGGTTACTATTACCAGTTCCGTTACCTCTCACCGGGTCGAGAAGACCCTCACGCTCGAGGTCGAACAGGGCTTCGGCGGTCGCCTCACGACCACGCTCGGCGACCTCTGGTTCGTCTTTGTCCTGCTGGGGCTGGTGATGGCGGTCGGCGCTGCGATGTACTACCGCTCAGAAGAGTGGGATGATGAGGAGTGGGAGGACGAAGAGGGCGACGAGTCGGCCTCCGCGTCTGCGTCGCCGTCCCCCACCGCCGAATCCTCGGGCGACGACTGGGACGACTGGGACTGATCGCGTGGAAGCTACACTTACATTTCTGGGCGGCGCAAGCGAGGTCGGCCGCGTCGGCGTGCTGCTTGAGGGCGACGCCGGCCGGCTGCTGCTTGACTATGGAATCCAGCCGGACGACCCGCCACGTTTCCCGTCGCCGGCGCCCGACATCGACGCGCTGTTGCTGACGCACGCGCACCTCGATCATTGCGGGCTGGCGCCTGAGGTGGCGAACCGCGGGACGCCGATTATTTCGACGCCGGCGACGCGCGACCTAGCGGTGCGGATGGCGGAGGACACGCTGCGCGTCTCCGAGAGCGAGGGGTATCCGGCGCCGTTCCCGAAGGGGGCGATTGGCGAGCTGCTGCGGCAGCACCGCTCGCTGGTGCCGGGACGCAGCGCGTTCCACGGCGGCTTCGAGTTCAACATCCGCAACGCCGGTCACATCCCGGGCGCCGGGATGTTTCACTTCCCCGAGCTCGGTTTCCTTTTCACCGGCGACATCCACACCGTTGATACGGGGCTGACGCGCGCCGCGCGGCCGGTCCGGTGCCGCACGCTCGCCATCGAGTCAACCTATTCCGGGCGTGAGCACCCCGAGCGCGAGGAGCTCATCGACGATTTACTCTCCGCGATTGACGCCATCGTCAGCCGTGGCGGCCGCGTCATCCTGCCCGCCTTCGGGCTGGGGCGCAGTCAGGAGCTGCTGATGCTGCTCGCCGGGCAGGGCTACGAAGTGTGGCTCGACGGGATGGGGCGCGACATCGCGCGCATCTTGCAGAAGCACCCCGGCGCGCTGCGCAACGTCGGCGGGCTGAACCACGCGCTGAAGCAGACACGCTTCGTGCGCCACTGGCGCATGCGCGAGCAGGCGCTGCGTGGCGACGTGATTGTGACGACCGCGGGGATGCTCAGCGGCGGGCCGGTGATGTACTACATGCAGGAGTTGCGCCACGACGAGAAATCGGCGCTGTTCCTGACCGGCTTCCAGGTCCCCGGCACCAACGGCCACCACCTGCTCGAGACCGGCAGGATGCGCATGGAGCGCGACCCGGAATCGCCCGCCTTCCGCGTCGATTGCGAGGTGGCGCAGTTCTCCCTGAGTGGCCATGCGGGGCACGCGCAGCTGCTCGAGTTCATCCGCGCTTGCGACCCCGAGCGCGTGATTCTCTACCACGGCGATGACCGGCAGCCACTGGCGGATGACATCGACTGCGAGGTCATCCTGCCCGAAGAGGGCGTGCCGATTCAGCTCTCGTCGAGTTCGTAGTCCGGCCCGGCAAACATCCGTAGCACTCCCAGCAGCAGGAAGGCGACCATCGCAGTGAAGACGATGCCGTAGAGCGAGTCTAGCTCGAACGACTCGGCGATGCGGCCGCTGGTGTAGCGCGCAACCCAGGTGTTGATTTCGAGGATAATACCTCCTAAAAGCGCGGTCAGCCCGAGCATGACTGCGAGATGCATTCCGTAATGCCCCATCAGCGACGCCAGCGTCGCGCGAACCCGCCCCACTTCGCCCTCCGAAAGCAGGCTGCCGCTGGCGCCGGCGGGCTGGAACTGGAGGACGTACGCCTCATATTTCAGCGCCGCCAGCGAAAGCTCGATGTAGACCAGGAAACCGAGGCCGTAGCGTACGCCGCCCTCGAGGCTCTGGACGCTTTCGCCGGTGTGCAGGTAGCCGATTGCAATCGCCAGAATGACCGAGAGCGTAATCGGCAGCGTCCGCCGCTGCCAGATGCCGTACGCGCCGAGCGCCAGCGACGAGCCGAAGACCAGCATCGTCGCGTGGCCGAACCAGAGCGACGCGCGCTCCTGCGCCAGCCACGGGTCAGCGTAACGCACGTAGTTCTCGGTCTGGAACTCGAGGTAGGGGCCGAAGAAATACCACCCCATCCACACCACGATTCCGAACAGCAGCACGCGATTCCACGGCCGCAGCAGCAGCGTGTAGAGGTAAAGCCCGAATCCAGCGAGGAAGCCGCCAGCCACATAGTCATACGCTGCCGGGTCGAAGGCAGGATAGTAGCCTCGCGCATATTCGGTAATCAGCGACTGCTGCGGGTCGTGGAACCCGAACCAGAGCGTCCCCATCCAGAGCAGCCCCGCCGACGCGAGCACCCGCACGGCGAGCAGCAGCGGATATTCCCCGACGAGGTCGCGGTAGTTGATGACCTGCTCGAGCCGCGGCAACCGCTCTACCAGGTTCATCGTTGCGCCCCCGCCAGCGCCAGATTGACCGGCTCACCCGGTTTCCAGTCGCCGATGTGTACGCCCCAGCCGCGCAGTTCGGTGACCATGTTTTCGCGCTCCATGCGCGCCACTGTTTCCGGCCCGGCCGGGATGCGCCCGGTCGCCGCCTCAAGGTCGATGCTCGACGGAGAAACCACGGTTAGCGCGTAGCCGCGCGTCAGCGCCAGCGTGAACGCCTCGGCCAGCAAAGTGTCGTTGTCGAGCGCACTGAAAAGGATAATCGGCGACCCGGACGGGATGTAGGGCAGCAGGTCCTGGATGACCAGCTTCAGCGGCAATTCGCCTTCGGCTTTCGCGTCGGCCAGTGCGGTCAGGATGCGGAACAGTTGCGTCTCGCCCCGGCCGAGGTGTACCGTCGCAGTGCGGCTGCCGTATACCGTCAGCCCGACGTTATTGCGCGTCTGTAGCAGCTGGTCGGCAAAGGTCGCGGCGGCGCGACAGCTCATTTCGAGCGGATTGTCAGTGGGCGTCCCGACGCCGCTGACGCCCCGTGCGTCGAGCAGCATGTAGATGTCGAGGATATTTTCGGTTTCAGTCTCGTTGACCATCATCTGGCCGGTGCGCGCCATCGCCTTCCAGTTCACCTTGCGCATCGAGTCGCCTGGCAGGAATTCACGCAGCGAGTAGAACTGGCTCCCTTCGCCAATCGAGTAAATCGGCATCGACCCTTGATAGAGCCTGGGATTATTGCCCCCCAGGATTTCCGACTCGAGCGGCTCAATGCGCGGGAAGACCGAGAAAGGCTCCAGCGCCGGCTCGTGGCGCTCGCTGTAGAACAGGTCAAACGCGTCCTTGACCCGCAGCCGCACCGGCCCGAGATGATAGTGGCCGCGCAGTGGCATCCGTACGGTATAGGCGAAGCTCACCTCCTGCCGTCCCTTCAGGTAAAGCAGCGTGTAGTTGGAGCCGCGCGCCAGTCGCGCCTGTGGCGGCACCTCGTCGTAGATTTCGACGAAGCCACCGAGCAGGCCACGGTTGCGCAGCGTGAAGCTCACTTCCAGCTCGCCATCCTCGAAGATGTTATCCGAGCTGGTGGTGCGCTCGACAGTGACGCGCGGCATCCAGAGGTTCAAGAAGCTGGCGAGAAAGAGGAAGCTGAGCATTACGATGCCGACGCTGATGAAGAGGTAGTTCAGCAGCACCAGCCCCGAGAGCGCCAGAAAGGCGCCGCACCCGGCGAGCGCCGTCGCCTTCCTGCTCCACATTCAATCGGTGTAGCCCTGCGTCGTGGGAACCTCGACTTCCTGTAGGATTTGCGATATGATTTCCTCGGTCTGGACGCCTTTGATGCGTGGCTCCGGCTTCAGGATAATGCGGTGGCGCAGCGTGTAGATGGCGAGCCGCTTGATGTCGTCCGGCACGACATAGTCGCGTCCGTTCATCACCGCCAGCGCCCGCGAGAGTTTGAAAAGCGATTGCGTCCCGCGCGGGCTCGAGCCGACCGCCACCCGCGGGTCTTCGCGCGTGCGTGTGACGATTTCGACGATATATTCGATAATTGCCTCGTCCACCTTCACCTTCTCGAGTGACGCCTGCATCTGCTGCAGTTTTTCCGGCGATGCCAGTGCCTTGACGTCGTGGTCGTCTTTCTGGCGCTGCATACGCTTGACGATAATCGCGCGCTCGATGGGCCGGCCGGGATAGCCGACCGAGAGCTTCATCATGAAGCGGTCCAGCTGCGCGTCGGGCAGCGGGTAGGTGCCTTCCGACTCGATGGGGTTCTGCGTCGCGACAGTCACGAACGGCTGCGGCAGCTTGTGCGTATGCCCCTCGATGGTGACTTGGTGCTCCTGCATTGCCTCCAGCAATGCGGCCTGCGTCTTGGGCGGCGCGCGGTTGATTTCGTCCGCGAGCAGGATGTTGCAGAAGAGCGGCCCCGGACGGAAGTCGAACTCGTTCTGCTTGCGGTCGAAAATGTAGATGCCGGTGATGTCGGCCGGCAGCAGGTCCGGTGTGAACTGCACCCGCTTGAATTCGCAGCCAAGCCCCTGCGCAAAAGTATTGGCGAGCAGGGTTTTCGCGAGGCCGGGATTATCCTCGAAGAGGATGTTACCGCCAGCCAGGATACCGGTCATCACCAGTTCCAGCACCGGCCGCTTGCCCATGACTACTTTCTCCACTTCGCCCAGTAGTCCCTCGGCCAGCTCCTGCGTCTCGCGCAGTTCCTCGTCCATGAGGTAAGTCTGGCTGACTGAATTATCCTGTTCTTCCCCGGTTTCAGAATCTTCGCTCATTTGCTCCACCTGCTGATTGCTTTCAGCACCTGCTCCTGTCGCAGCTTTGCATCCCTATTTACAATAAACCGCACTAGCGTTTCGTCACCCAGCAGCTCTTCCAGCCGTGTTCCGGAGAGCATGTCGAACTCCTCGCGTGAGTAGCCATGTTCAATCCGCACCCGGTTGAGGAACACCTCGCGAATGGTATCGGGGTGGACGTAGTGCGCGTGCGGCACGCGATAGTTGGTGCTGCGCCCGCGGTAGAGGTTGTGCAGGTGGCGCCACGCCAGCGGGTTGCGCGTGCGCATCAGCGCCACTTCGGCACCGAGCAGGATGGCGGCGAGGAAGATGATGCGCGCCACCTCGTTGCTGCCGGCGAAGACGACGTAGCCGAAGAGCTGGACGTAGACCAGTGAGAGGAAATCGGGTTGCAGGTGGCGACTCTCATCGAAGAGTAGCGTCGCGTTGCTCCCCTGCGCCAGGCTGTCAATAAGTGCCCGCGCGAATTCGCGGTTATCGAGTTCGTCATAGAGCGAATTGATGAAGAGGCTCGGGTCGGAGAGCATCACCATACGGCCGCTGCCGATTTCCACTTCCGCCATCACCACCGCGCCGCCAATGGAGAACGCGCCCTCGTCGCTGTCGCCAATCCCGTCGCCATCCAGGTCGACGAACGCCTGCACTGAGGAGCGCGCCAGCGGAATCGCCTTGCCTCCTTCGGCAATCGTCAGCGCGGTCGGCTCCGAGAGCAGCAGCTGTCCGCTGAAGCCGTAATGCGTGATGGCGGCATCAACGATGACGTAGGATGAGTTGTGGGGGTGGTAGGCTTCCTCCCAGTGGTTGCGGTCGTAGAGCCGGTTTCCGAAGAAGCTGGCGCCGACAGAGTAAAGCCCCGAAACAGCCGAATTGCCGTGGCCGAAATCGTCCGCCAGCAGCACCCGCCCACCCTGCTTGACGAACTCGTGAATCGCCTTCGCCTCCGGCTCGGTGTAGGCGCGCTCGACGCCCAGGATGACCAGCACGGTCGAGTTGCGCTGCTCGCCCGTAAGCTCCCCCAGCGCCTGCGGGCTCGAGAGCAGCGACTGCGTCGTGTAGCCGCGCGCCTCCATGTCGTCTGCGAAGCGGGAGAGGTCGTTCCAGTCGGAGTCCCATGCCGAGAGCTGCGACGGGTTCTGCGAGCGGCTCGCCAGCTGCGGGTAGATTGCGCCGATAATCAGCGCCGCCGCGACGAGCGCTGTCAGCTTGAGGCCGTAGCGGTCCCACCACAGCTTCAGGTCGCCCACCTCCGGAACTTGCGCCCCATGCGGCTGAGGAAGTCCTGCTCGAGCCCCCCTTCGAGGTCGAGCTCGATGGTGCGCAGCGTCTCCAGCGCCTCGCCGCACCAGAGGTTGTAGGAGCCATCGCTCCAGGTCATCCCGAATTCGTCAACCACCTGCGGCTGGACTCCCGAGTAGCGCGCAATCTCGAACAGTTGCGTCATCAGGCCGACACCCTCGGGCGAAATCGGCAGCGCGCGCGCGAGTACCTCACGGAACTCGCGCGCGGTCTGCGTCGGCCGCCGCAGGAAGCCATAGCGCTCGAGGATGCTGGTGAGCTGGAAGTAGGACTGGATGATGATGCGGCGGTAATCCTCCTCCTCGTTCATCTGCGCCTGCATGTCCCGGATGAGGTTGCGCACTTCGTACTTGTGCCGCTGCAGCCAGTAGAGGTAGTAGCCCGAGACCATCAGTGCCGCGGGGATGCCCGCCAGCAACGGCAGGTATTGCGACCAGTCTGTGCCGGGAACAACCACCACTTTACGCTCGATACTGGTCGAGCTTTCCGTCGCCACCCAGGTTCCCGAGCCGCTATAGCCGCCAGAAATACGCAGGTATTCCGTTCCCGGGACGAACTCGATTACTTCGCTTACACTCCCGTCAGCGCCCGTCACGCGCGTCACGTTCCGCTGGTCGATGACCTGTCCCAGCTGGTCGAACAGCACGAATTTCAGCGTCACGGTCTGGCCCGTGAGCGGCGACCCGTCGTCCTCCTGTAGCGTCGCCACCAGCGTCACGTTGTCGCCCGGCCGCGCGACTGCCGGGTCGGCCGCCAGCAGCAATTGCGTTGCGACGTAGACCATAACCTCGAGGCTGCCGCTGGCGCCGGTGTGGAACTCGTCGCCCGGCCAGGCGAATGTGAGGGTGTGGTTCAGCCGGTAATGCGCCGGCACGGTGCCGTTGGCGCGGTAGCTGCCGCCGCCCAGCGCAGCGACTGTGAGGTCATGCATGTCGAGCTGCGCCGAGATGTTCCCGTTGAGGGGGTTACCCAGCTCGTCGGTCAGCATCCCCGTAAAGCTGACTGCGTGGCCGCGCAGCAGCATCCCCCCGTCGCTGCTGGCGTTCAGGCCGCTGAACTGCGAAGCGCCACTGATGCGGAATGAAGACGGTGCGCTGGTGTGGTTGGCGAGGTAGAATCGCGCTCCCGCGTAGTCAGCGAAGACGCTGCCGTTGCCGGCCGCCACGTCGGCCGGCACCTGCGTCGTGAATGTGAAGAAGCCGTTTCCGTCGCTCATGACCGGTTGCGTGAGCCATATCGCACCAGTCGGGTCGCGCAGTTCCAGCAGCAGCTCCGCACCGGCGACGGGGACGTCGAGCAGGTCGCGGATTACCCCGCCCACCGCCATGTCGTAGCCGCGCATTGCGTCGGTCGCCAGCAGCATGATATTCACCGATGATTGCGGCACCATCAGTACCTCGCCTGCGGAGCCGTGCAGGTAGCCTCGCTGCGGATGCGTTACCAGCACGTCGAACGGCTGCGCCGTTTCGGCGGCAATCGGCATCTCGAGTGAGAAGTTGCCTCCGGCATCGGCGTAGATGACTGGCAGCGACACGTCGTCCCACAGCACCTCCAGTTCGGCGAAGGGGAGTCCCTCGCCCCGGTCATCGACGAGGCGCCCCGCCAGCGTGAAGTTCTCACCCCTGACGCCGTTGCATTCCCACACCGTGCCGTTCTGCATGCAGTCCGGGAATGTGAGGAAGGTATCGGTCTCGATTAGGATTTGAGCCACCGCATAACTTCCGTTGAGCGCCAGTGTAGTGTTGAAAACTGCCTTTGCGGCGTGCGCACCGTTGTCCGCATCGCTGATGTCAAGCAGCAGCAGGTACTGGCCGTTCAAGTCGGTGATGACCGTCCCCGTCCAGCGCGAGTCCCACTGCAGCACCACCTCGACACCTTCAACGGGAAGACCCCGGTTGTCGGTCAGGTTACCGCGCAGCGCCGCCCCGCCGTCGCGGCTGGCGCTGTGCGTCTCGAGCGTCAGCGAGGTCCAGCCGCGGATGGTCACGGACCGGCTCAGTACGGCCGAAGGATGGTAGCTGTCGCCCGAGTAGGTCATAGTAAGCGAGGTGCTGCCTGGCGTGGCGTTGTTTGAAATGTTGAACTGTGCCTGCCAGCCACCATTACCTGTCACGGGCATCACCGTGAATGGCTGCCCTCCCAGAGACAGCGTGAGCGTGCCAGTGGGCTGGACAGTTTCGTTGCCTTGTAATGTACCAGTTACAAGGTAGCTGGCGTTAGCGAGGAGGATTTCAGGCAGGTTCGCCATCAGCTCGACATCCCCATCGATTACTTCGGTCCAACCGCTTGAGCCGGCTGGCGTGAGGAATGGCGTCCCGTTCCAGCTGGTGGTGAGTGAGTAGTTTCCCGGTGTGCCCGGGAGTTCGATTGTGAAGGTAAATGTGCCGTCGCTACCGGTGGTTGTGTTGAGCAGCATTCCCTGCCAGCTCAGATTCACGACCGCGCCCGTTACGGCGAGGCTGCCTTGTTCACGCAGCTGGCCGCTGATGACAGTGGTACCGTTAAGCGGAGAGGTGGGCGGTACGTTCAGCGTCAGGTTGCTGTAGCCATGGACCGTCAGCGGAAAAGCGGGCGAGTAGCCCTCCTTCAGGACAGTGGTGGTGTTTATCTGCGTACGTGGGGTATAGAAACGAATTAGCCAGTCGCCCGCTACGTGGCTTTCCGGCACGATACAGTCTATGCTGAAGTACCCGTCCGCGTCAGTAACGTTCTGCCCGATAATCGAGCCTGTAGTATAGATGGTACGGTTCAGGTAGGCGTGGATTGACACACCGACGTAGCCCGTGCCTGTCGTGGTGTTTAACAGGCGCCCCGTCCAGACAAAGAGTTCGGTCTTGTTGACGCTGTCTGGCCTGACCTGCGGGCCGCGTGCTGGCGGCGAGAAACCCCAGCCAGGGTCATCCTCGTCAAAATCTCCGTAAACCGGATTTTCGTCGTCACCGTCATCCCAGGCGTCACCGTCAGTGTTTGGGTCTGTCGGGTCGGAGGTCTCCCAGCCCTCCACGTCATACCAGAGTCGGGCGGTGTTGTTGTCGCCGGTAACGTTCCAGTAGTAGCTCAACTCGAACGCGTCGTCCAGCCCGTCCGAGTCGGTGTCGGCACGCAGGGGGTCGGTGCGCGAGCCGTAGGTGTCGTTGGAGGGTACCACCTCTGCGTAGTCGCCTACCCCGTCACCGTCAGAGTCAGTGGAGTTGGGCCATGAATCGTAGTTGCGGCTGTTGCTGACAGGGTCTAGCTGAATATTCCACGGGTCGATTTCGTCACCATCCCAGAGTCCGTCGCCATCCGAGTCACGGTTTAGTGGGTCAGTGAAGTGTGTGTTCATCTCCTTCAGCACGCCGAGGCCGTCCCCGTCCGGGTCCTCATCCCCATCCTCGATTCCGTCGTCATCAGTGTCATTATTGGTGGGTGAGAATGCATATCCCTCGATGAGTCTCTGGAATTCCCAGCCGTCAATCAGGCCATCGTCGTCCGTATCGGGGTCCAGCGGGTTGCTGCCCTGCGCTACTTCCAGCCCATCCTCCATACCATCATCATCTGAATCGGGGTCGAGCGGGTCGGTACCGTGGGTCAGCACCTCGAGTCCATCACTTAGATAGTCGCTATCGGTGTCACTGTCGGTGGGGTCTGTGCCATGGATTTGGATTTCGTCACCATCATCAAGCCCATCATCATCGGTATCCATGTCTGTGGGGTCCGTTCCATAGTCCAGCACCTCATCTCCGTCATAGAGTCCATCACCATCAGTTTCGTTGTTGAGGGGGTCGCTTCCCAGATTATTGAATTCTTCCCCGTCTTCCAGTCTGTCACCATCCGTATCCGGGTTGGTTGCGTTGGTACCCAGCGTGAGGATTTCGAATCCGTCACTCAGGCCGTCACTGTCAGTATCCCACATGTTCGGGTTAGTACCCGTGACGTTATTCTCCCACCAGTCATCGAGTCCATCATCGTCACTGTCAGCATCATTCGGGTTAGTACCCGTGACGTTGTTCTCCCACCAGTCGCCCAGTCCGTCACCATCTGTATCCGGGTTGGTTGCGTTGGTGCCCAGCGTGAGGATTTCGAACCCGTCATTTAGTCCATCCCCGTCCGTGTCAGGATTAGTAGCATTGGTACCATAGATAGTCTCCTGTCCGTTCGTTAATCCATCCCCGTCCTCGTCTTCCAGATCGGTCCGGTCATCATCCCCATCGAGCGGATCGGTTTCATGGTCGAGCACTTCGACACCATCACCAACCCCTCCGTCATCGGTATCGTAGTCCAGTGGTTCGGTTTCGTACTCGTTAATCTCTTCGCCGTCCTTCAGCCCGTCGTCATCCGAATCCGAATCCAGTGGATTGGTGCCGTAATCGAAGAGCTCCGCATAATCGTCGAGGTCGTCGTTATCAGAATCCTGGCTATTCGGATTGGTCCCGTAGTCCTCGATTTCTTCCCTGTCATCCAGTCCGTCACCATCCGTGTCAGGCTTGGTAGGGTCGGTCAGATACTGTAGTACCTCAGCCCCGTCCAGCAATCCTTCGTCATCGCTATCCTCATCGAGGGGGTCGCTCCCTGCCGCGATTTCCCCTCCATCGATGAGGCCATCATCATCCGAATCGGAGTCGTTGGGGTTAGTGTTATGGACCAGAACCTCCTGTCCATCACTGAGGCCGTCATCATCCGAGTCTGAATCTAGCGGGTCGGTCCCATAATTTTTCACCTCCTGTCCGTCGTTCAGACCATCGTCATCACTGTCGTTATCGAGCGGGTCGGTTCCATGCTCATTCAGCTCGTCACCATCCTCCAGCCCGTCATTGTCACTGTCGTTATCGAGCGGGTCGGTCCCGGTTACGTTATTTTCCTGATAGTCGTCAAGCCCGTCGCCATCACTGTCGCTATCGAGCGGGTCGGTCCCCAGAGTGTTGACTTCAAATCCGTCGGCAAGCCCGTCATCGTCCGAATCAGGGTTGTCCGGGTCTGTTCCCAGTACCTGTTCCTCGCCATTAGTCAGCCCGTCACCATCCCGGTCACCCGTGGGGTCCAGATCATCACTGCCATTTAGCGGATCCGTGCCGTCAACCAGCACTTCGACTCCGTCGGATATTCCCCCTTCGTCCGTATCCTTGACCAGCGGGTCGGTGTTCTGTTCGTTGACTTCTTCACCATCCAAGAGCCCGTCCCCGTCGGTGTCTTCCCGTGTGGCGTTGGTACCGTAAGCGAGGATTTCTTCTCCGTCATCCAGTCCATCCCGGTCCGTGTCAGGATGGTTTGGGTCGGTGCTCCAGTTCATAATCTCGTCTCCATCATCGAGTAGATCACCATCACTGTCAGCCTGTGCCGGGTCCGTAGAGTAGATATGAACTTCATCTCCATCGGAAAGTCCGTCCCCGTCACTGTCGGGGTTGTCGCGGTCGGTTCCGTAAAGTGTCTCTTCGCTGTTGGTCAGTCCGTCCCCGTCATCATCCTGTTCATCCAGCCTGTCATCACTGCCGTTGAGGGGGTCAGTAAAGTCAACTTCAACCTCGATGCCGTCAATAACACCCCCATTATCACTGTCCTCATCAAGGGGGTCCGTGTCTAACTCCTTCACTTCTTTACCATCCTCGAGTCCATCGTCATCACTGTCGCTGTCAAGCGGGTCGGTCAGGTAGACCAGCAGCTCATTGCCATCAGTAAGCCCGTCGTAGTCACTGTCGGGGTTGAACGGGTCGGTACCATGAACTTCGATTTCGACTTCGTCGAGCAGTCCATCATGGTCAGAATCCCTCAGTTCATCGTCATAATCTAGTGGGTTGGTCTCGTCTACGAAGATTTCCTCGTAGTCGGTGCGCGAGCCACCATCGGTATCTTCGAGCAACGGGTCGGTCTCGCCGCCCGAAAGGTTGCCGAGCCCCAGCCATGGCCCTGTGTCAACTCGACCGTCATGGTTAGCGTCTTCCTCCCCGTCAAGCAGGCCGTCACGGTCGGTGTCGTCGCTGACCGGATTCGTGCGGTTGGCCGGGTCCAGGTCGGGGGTCCAGCCGGGGCCGGTGTGGTTACCGCCGTGTGGGGCCGTGAGTCCCAGCTCGAGTCCGTCGTGGAGTCCGTCCTGATCGGTGTCGTTTGAATTGGGGAAGGTGTAGACTGTCCCCCCGCCATAGAATGCTCCTTCATATTCTTCGCCGTCGGTCAGCCCGTCGTCATCGGTGTCGCGGTCGTTGGGGTCACTGAAGAAACGGATTCCGTAGATGGTGAGGACGTTCAGTACTTCGTCGCCGTCGGCAAGCCCGTCGCCGTCGGTATCGGGGTTGAGCGGGTCACTGCCGGTATCGTATTCTGCGACGAAAATGCCGGTGAGGGTTTCGACTCCGTCGAGCAGCAAGTCATCGTCGCTATCTGGGTCGAGCGGGTCGGTTCCGAGTTCGAGCTCCTGGTCATCCGTAAGGCCGTCATCGTCGCTGTCGAGCTGCTCGTTGTCGGTGCCGGGCTGGGTGCCGTTGCCCTGCACCGTCTCGTCCTCGCCGGTGGTGTTGGTGCCGAGGTCGCTGCCGCCGGGGGCGACTTGCGAGCTGGTCGGCTCGAAGGTGACCCAGCCGAACTGGTCGAAGTAGACCTCGACCCAGGCGTGCGCGTTGCCGGCGGTGATAACACGCACGGTCTCGCCCTCCCACTCGGTCAGTTCGCCCAGCGCAAAGCCGACGACGAACCGGCTCGGGAGGTCGTTGAGCCGCGCCAGTGCCACGAAAGCAGAGGCAAAATTGGTGCACTTGCCGCGCCGAGTGTCGAACAGGAAGCGGTCAATCGGGTCCTCACCCTCGGCGGAATCCTCCATGTTGAGGTCATACTGGTAATTCTCGCGCAGGTGCCTGACGATGGCCTGCGCGATATCGTAGTCGGAATCGGCGCCTTCGGCCAGGACTGGTGCGAGGTCGTAGATGTCGTTGTCGCTGCCGGGCCGCTGCGGGAGGTCCGGCAACGCCAGGTACTGGGACCCGGGCGCACCGACGCTGGCATTCATGATTTCAGTGGGATAGCTGAACTCGGTGACGGTGAAGGTGTAGGCCTGGAACTGCCCGTCGGCGACGAAGCTCTGCTCAGAATCCATGCGCACTCCCTGCTCCCACGACGGCGCCATGGCGACCGAGGTGGCGTAGAGCGCGGTCGGGACATGTCCGTTGGTCGGGGCGAGGAAGCTGATGGTGTAGCTCGTTTCGCTGCTTGTGACGCCGGGGTGATTTACTTCGTCGGTAAAATCGTAGGGCGACTGGCCGTTGTGCCACCAGCCGGGGTCGGGGTTGTACTCAGCAGAGGTGCGCCACTGCGCGCCGGTATACTCGTCGAAGGCGGCGGCGCGCCAGTAGCGCGGATTGTAGACCGGGTCGACAACGAAAATTGGCGCCGCCAGGTTCTGCTCGTTCATGCCGTAAAATCCGTCGACCGGTGCCGAGTCGCCGATGCCGTTGGGCGTCAGCATCTGCTCGAGGCAGTCGCTGATGCCGTCGCCATTGCTGTCGTGCTCGCGGTCCGCCTCATCGATAAACCCGTCGCCGTTGAAATCCTGATTACACTCCATAGAGTCGAGGATGCCGTCGCCGTCCATATCGTCGTCGAGGTAATTGGGAATTCCGTCGCCGTCCAGATCCCCATCGGGACCAATCAGGTCCTCGATATTGGGAGGCACCAGCCCCGAACCGGCCAGGTCCTCCAGCATCTCGCGCTCGATGCCGTCGGGGAAGCCGTCGCCGTCAGAGTCGAAATCAAACGGGTCGAAGCCCAGCTCCATTTCGTAGGAGTCGTTGAGCCCGTCCCCGTCGCTGTCCATTTCGGGGAATGAAGGGTCGCGTTCCTGCGTGGCAGGGTCGGCGTGTTGTGCGCTCTGGATGTTCATCAGCGGGGTGTACGGCAACGCCGTCAGCAGCAGGATTACGACAATCAGCGCCTGGTAGCGACCGCCCCGCATCGACTTGCAGATGTGGGGCAGCCCATAAAACTGTCCATGTGCAATGGCGCCCGAGCCGGGATTTGAACCCGAGTCCTCAGCTCGACAGGCTGAGATGATAGGCCAGGCTACACCACTCGAGCGCGACGCGGCACCTGAGGGGGGTGCTTAAAGTTTGTAGCCTCGAGCCTACATCCCCATGTTCAGCCGGAAGGCGGGACCACCGCTCTCCCCGCCGGCGAACCAGCGGTCGTCGCCGAAATCCTCGTCGTCAGCCAGCGCCAGCAGTGAACCGACCGCTTCCTGTAGCAGCCGTACCTCGACCTGCAACTCGTGGATGGTCTGGTGAAGCTTGGCAATTTCATCAGGCTGTTCTGGCACGTTTCGGGACAGGTTTGCCTGCTACTTAACAGTATCCTCAGTTGTCCAGCGCAGCCATCAGCGCCGGGATGATTTCGAACAGGTCATGCACGATTCCGTAGTCGGCGACCTTGAAAATCGGTGCCTCGGCATCCTTGTTGATGGCAACGATGCATTTCGAGCCGGACATGCCGCCCAGATGCTGGATGGCGCCCGAAATCCCGACCGCCAGGTATAGCTCCGGGGTAACGGTCTTGCCGGTCTGCCCGACCTGATGCGAGTGGGGCACCCAGCCAGCGTCGACGATGGCGCGGCTTGCGCCGCAAGCCGCGTCCAGCGCTGCACTGAGCGGCCGAATCAGCTTGTCGTAATTCTCCGCCTCCTCCAGTCCGCGGCCGCCGCTGACCACGATGGCGGCTTCAGTCAGCTCGACCACGTTGGAGCCAGCCGACTCCAGGGCAACGGTCGTTGCGGGCGTTCCGGGAGCCTCGCCGCCGAATTCCTCGACTGCGCCGGCCCCCCCGTCGCTGGCCGGGAACGCGTTGGGCCGCAGGGTCGCGACGAAGGGACCGTCGGGCTCCAGCCGCGCCAGCACCTTGCCGGCGTAGTTGGGGCGCGTCCACGCCCCGCTATCGTATTCGAGTGCGTCGGCGATGTAGCCCCACCCCAGCTCCGCCGCGAGCCGCGGGCCAAGGTCCTTGCCCATCGCGGTTGCGCCCATCACGACCGCGGTCGCGCCGGCGTCACGCGCCACTCGTGCCGCGACCGCTGTGAATTGCAGTGCATCGTAGCTCTCGAGCGCGCTGGCGCTGACGACACGTGGCGCGGCGAGCTGGCTCGCCGCGCCGCTCGACCCGAAGACCAGCCCGACGGTGTCGCCCAGTTGCGCCGCCAAGGCAGCGGCCTGTTGCGACGCCGGCTTGATGGCAGCGCCGTCGGCCTCGCCGATGACGATGACGCTCACAGCACTTTCGCCTCCGTGCGCAGCTTGCCGAGCAGCGTCGCAACCTTCGCGTCGGGCGTCTCGCCGTCGATGATTTCGCCGCCTCCGCGCGCCGGCGGGAGCGATGCCGCAGCGCAGGGCAGGTCCGGCCCTGCGGCAGCGGGGACGGGGCGGTTCTCGAACGGCTTCCGTTTCGAGAACATGATATCCTTCAGGGCGGGGAAGCGCACCTTGTTCAGGTCCTTCTGGCAGGTGACGAGCGCTGGCGTTGGCGTTTCGATTACCTGCAGGCCGCCCTCGACCTGCCGCCACGCCCTGAGCTTGCCATCAGCCAGCTCGAGCCGGGTCACCGACGCGACGTGCGGCATCCCCAGCCGGTGCGCGACCATCGGCCCCGTTGCGCTCTGGTAAAAGTCGATGCCCTGCACGCCGCAGAGCACGATATCGGGCGCCAGCGCCTCGAGCGCCGCGGCCAGCGCCGTCGCGTTGGCGGCCGGCCGGTCGCCGCGGTAGCCCGGCTGGCGTAGCGCCAGCACCTCGTCGCAGCCGATGGCGAGCATCTTGCGCAGGTCGGTGTCGATGCTGCTCGCCTCGGAAAAGAGCGCGACCAGCGTCACCTTGCCGCCGCCGGCCTCCCGGAACTGCACCGCCTGCTCGACCGCGAACTCGTCGTAGGGGTTGACCATGTACTTGAAGCCCGATTCGTCGAGCACTCCGTCGCGCACCTCGAGTCGCGACTCGGTGTCGGGCACCATCTTCACCAGCACGGCGATGTTCATGCGCCGCGCACAGTCAGGCCGCTGTATTAGTTATCACGCTCGAGCTGCTCAGCCATGATTTCCGAAACGTCGCGCACCACCATTTCGGAGCCCAAAGTCTTCATCCCGTCGGTCAGCATGGTCATGCAGAAGGGGCAGCCGGTGCCGACCTCGTCGGCGCCGGTTTCCAGCGCTTCCTGCGCACGTATCAGGTTGACCCGCTTGTCAGCATCCTCCTCGACCCACATGCGTGCCCCGCCGGCGCCGCAGCAGAATGTCTTGTCGCGACAGCGGTGCATCTCCAGGATTTCGCCACCGAGCGCCTGCCGGGGAGCGTCGTGGCTGCCGTCGATGCGTCCCATGTAGCACGGGTCGTGGTAGGTCAGGGTAGTACCGCGGTCGCCAACCTGCAACTTGCCCTGCTCGCGTAGCTCGGCCAGCAGCTGGGTGTGGTGGATGACTTCAAAGTCGCCGCCGTAATCGCCATACTCCTTGCCGAGCGTGTGGAAGCAGTGGGGGCAGGCAGTCACGATTTTCTTCACGCCGGCCTCCTGTAGTGTGGCTACGTTCATCTCCGCCAGCATCTGGAACAGGAACTCGTTACCGCTGCGGCGGGCAAGGTCGCCGTTACACATCTCGGCTTCGCCCAGTATCGAGAAGTCGACGCCCGCCTGCTGCATAAGCTGCGCCAGCGTGCGCGAGACCTGCTTGTTGCGGTTGTCGAACGACCCTGCGCAGCCGACGTAGAAGAGGTACTCGGCCGGCTCGCCCACCTTGAGGCCAAGGCCTTCGGCCCAGTCGCCACGCGTGTGCGCGCCGAAGCCCCACGGGTTGGAGTTGCGCTCCAGATTTTCAAAGACGCCTTGCAATTCCTCCGGGAACTGCGCGGCCTCCATCACCAGGTGCCGCCGCGCGTCGGTCAGCTTCGGTACGTGCTCGATGTGCACCGGGCAGGCGTCAACGCACGCAAAGCAGGTGGTGCAGGCCCAGACTGCCTCTTCGGTGAAGCGGTCAATCATGCTCTCCTGCGGGGTTTCGCCCGCGAGCAGCTGCCGCCCGTGTTCCCAGCCGTAATCCTTGACGTCCGTCACGATTTGCATCGGGTTCAGCCCCTTGCCGCTCGCGAATGCCGGGCAGGCATTCTGGCACCGCGCGCACGCCGTGCAGGCCCAGCCGTCGGAGAGCTGGCGCCAGCTGAAGTCCGCGTAGTTGCTGGCGCCGAGCGTGAGATTTTCGATGTCCAGCTCGTCAGTGCTCACCGCACGGCCATCCGGGGCCATTTGCAGCGGCTGCTGCTTCCCGAGCGGGGCGTGGTCCTGGAACAGCACGTTGGGGATCGTCCCGAGCAGGTGCGAGTGCTTCGACTGCGGGATTTCGATGAGAAAGCCGCCAATCAGCAGCATGTGCAGCCAGTAGCTGGCGTCGACCACCGCCTGCAGCGTGGCGGGCGCCATCCCCGCCATGAAGCTGGCGAAGAGCGCGCCGACCGGCTCCCAGCCGTCGCGCGCCTGCGAGTCGCCTGCGGGGCCGAGCATCGCTGCCCCCTCGAGCAGGAACGCGGTCAGGACGATGCCCATGATGGCAAGCAGGATTAGCTCGCCCTCGATGCTCGCGCCGCGCAACTTGGCGGGTCGCAGTACTACACGTCGGAAGAGCGCGACGGCGATACCGACGCCAGCCATGGCGTAGCCAATATCGACAATCAGGTTCCAGAAATCTTTTAAATATATATCTTCGAGAAATCCTGCCAGCATTCCGCCCGTTCCCAAATCGAGCACGTCGCTCACCAGCAGCAGGAATCCCCAGAAAATCAGCGCGTGCGCGCCGCCTGCCAGGCGGTCCTCGACCACCTTGCGCTGGCCGAGCCAGTCGCGCAGGAACTCGCGCAGCCGCACCGGCCACGCGTTGAAACGGTCGTCCGGCTTCCCGAGTCGGATAAGCTGCACGATGTAGCCCACCTGCCAGAAGTGCGCTCCAATCGAGAGTGCCGCCCATGCTCCGAGTAGCCAGTACCACTCGATTCCGAAGTAGTCGTGGTAGGGGTCCATCGCCGCGCCGGCATGGCCCGCCGACCGTTAAAACCCTGTCAGTCCCGCGCCAGCCGCACCGTTACTGAGAGTTCCTGCCCGTCCTCGGCGTCCAGCCGGTCACGCAGGTATTCCGGCGAAATCAGCTCGATGACGCGTCGGTAGTGGGTGCGCTTGGGTGTAATCAGCGCGCAGCGCGATTCGCTGCGGCCGCCGTTGCTGACGCTGGTGGGGAAGAGCCAGGCGCGCCCGAAGGTGCGCCCCCCCCCCTCGAAACCGTCGACCAGCATCCCTTCGGCGGCGCGTATCGCCTCCAGCTCGGGCACCCCCGCCTCGCCGACACGCAGGTTCAGCGTCCCTTTGTAGGGCGTCCAGCCCAGCAGTGCCTCGAACTGTGCAGTATAGCCGTCGCGCGAAATATAGTAGCCTCCCTCGCCGAGCCCGGTCTCGAGCATGCCTGCCAGCGTCACCTCGGGCTGTGCGTCGAAAATCAGGTTGTAGTCGGCGAACTCGCGTCGCAGCAGGTCGCGCGCCGGCGGCAGCAGCGCCACCATCTGCCCGCCGCGCACCAGCCGCCTCTCGACCAGCCCGAGGTCGGCCAGCTCGAGCAGGTAGCGCGCGCCCGACTGCTGGCCGACTCCCAGCTCCCCGGCGAGCTGGCCAGACGAGACGTGCACTGGCCGCCGCACCGCGCCACGCAGCGCGAGCCACTTCAGTGTTGCCAGCAGGGGTGGCTTCATGCGCCACCCCTGAAACGGCGCTCCAGCTCCGCTTTCTGCTCGGGCGTCAGGCTCTCCATCGCCTGGCGGGACTGGTCCATCAGTTCGCGCATCACCAGCCCGTACATGACCGGGAGCGTCGCCGCGCTGCTCGAGCGAGCTTCGTATTCGTTGCGCGCGCAGTCCCGCTGCGCGCGCAACCTGTCGGTGGTCATCTCGCCCTCGCCCAGCCCCTGGCACGCCTGGTCGACAACATAATATTTCTGGCTGTTGTAGCCCAGCGGGTACGCCTGGCAGTTGAGCGGCAGGTCATCGTAGAGCCCGCAATCCTTCGTCTTGACGTCGTAGACCGGGCACCCCTGTTCCTCCCCTTCCGGCGGCTTCAGCACCAGCCGCGGGAAGCCGGAGCCGCTTTCCAGCCCGAGCTGGCTCACCAGCCTCCCCAGCTCGCCGCTGGCCTGCCAGCGCAGCAGGTCCTGTAGCGTGACGGGCACGCCGTCAACGCTGGAGCAGTACTGCCCGCAGCGGACGCAGTCGTAGATGAATTTCGGCGGCTCGGCCATGTTTCTGCGCCGCCGAGTCCAGCGCCGGATTTATGGGTGATGGGCAGCCGGTCGCCATCCATACGTACAGGCACGTGTGACTATGGCCGGGGAGGAGTGTGATGGCAGGATGGTTTTCTATCGTACGCGTACAATACCTCTGTCCTTATTAACCGCCTTCTGCGTGGCCGCGACGGTGAATTCCATATGAGAACTTCCAAAGCACAGATAATGGCCTTGAGCATGCTCTTGGTCCTTAGCGCATTCGTCGGCTGCCTTGGCGATGACGAAGAGCCGGAGCCCGAGCCGGAACCGACAACCACCACGGTGAAAATCGGTCTCCTGTCTCCCATAACCGGACCCATAGCGGTCTACGCGCCCGGCTTCTCGGATGCGGCTAATGTCGCGATTGCAGAGTTGAATGCCGCGAACGACGACTACGAGTTCGAACTTGTAGTGGGCGACTCAGGCTGTGACGGCACGACTGCCGCTTCAGCTGCACAGACGCTGGTTGACGCAGGCGTTGCCGGCATTGCTGGCGCAGCGTGCTCCGGCGCGACCCTTGGCGCAATCGAGGTAGCTAAGGCGGCCTCGACCCCGATGGTTTCCTACGCCTCGACTTCCCCCGCCATCACCGCCCACGCTGATGACGGATACCTGTTCCGGGTAGTCCCGAGCGACGCCCAGCAGGGTCAGGCGATGGCAGCGGTAGCTGCAGCTGAGAGCTTCAGCAATGTAGCGTTGATCTACATGACCAACGACTACGGCGCGGGCCTGGCGGACGCCTTTGAGGGCAGCTGGCTCGGTGACAATGAATCTTTCTGTGTCAAGGTCGGCTACGACGCGGACGTGACTGACTTCAGCACAATCGTCGAACAGGCGGGCAGCTGCGGTTCAGTAGTGATGGTAACTTACGCCACCGATGGCGCTGGTATCGTTGAGGAAATGTCGGCACAAGGCGTCGATGTCCCGATTCTGGGCGCTGACGGTATTGCTGACCTTCCGTTCGTAGACGAGTTCAGTGACTCGAGCGCGGTTGCCGGTATCATGGCGACCAAGCCTTCACCCGGCGGTGACTCAGCTGAGAAGACAGCCTTCGAGGCAGCCTATGCAGCAGCTGGTGGTGACCCCAGTGGTATCTACACTGCCGAGACCTACGACGCAGTAATGATCATTGGTCTGGCGGCTATGGCCGACAACAATAGCGACCTGCGCGATGACCTTGCAACGGTTGGGACTAACTACGCAGGCGCGAGCGGAACACACACGTTCATGTCAAGCGGTGATGTGGTCGGCAGTGGCTACCTTGTCTGTGCTTTCTCCTACGACGGAAGCGCAGTATCATTCAGCTGCGACCAAACCTGGAATCTGGCTGACGGCCTTCAGGGCTAGACCGGCAAACACTGACAAGGGCTGAGGGCGGCGCAGCCGCCTCACGGTCCGCAGGGCTGCTGGTTATAGGCAGCCCCCTGCACTCCCAGCTTGGGCCCTGTTGGGGTTAACGGTCAACACTTGCACTCGATGCTGGAGGAACAGTGGCAGAAGTGGCAGGCACTGCCAGCGGCTACGCGCCGCGGAGTGCTTGCGACGCTGATGCTACTGGATGGCGGCATCGGCTTGCTCTACGGCAGTAGCCTGCTCGACCTCGGGATTGGCGGCGACCTGCTCTGGCTCTCGCAGTCGGTCGAGTTCATTATCGGCGGGCTGCTGCTGCTGCACGCTGTGGTCGAGCGGCTGACCGGGAATTACCGCACTGCCGTAATCACAGCAATCCCACTCATTATCCTGCTGGTTCTCGGCGCCTGTTTTGAGCTGCTGTTCAGGGGCCGTGACGACACGGCCAATGTCATATTCAACCTGACCTCGTTCAGTTTCACCGGCCTCTACTGGGCAGCCGCTTACCTTTCGATTGCGGCCGGGCTCACGCTGACCTACAAGGTGCAGCGGTTCGGCAACTTCGCGCAGGCGGAGATGATGCTCTTCGGTGCGTTCGTCGCGATTACGCTGATGTGGAGCGTCCCCTTCGAAGCGGGCGTTGACGCGGTCAAGGACGGGGAGCTGGCCTGGGAATTGCTTATCTGGGCCTGTGTCGCCGCTTTCTTCCTGACGGGGTTGCTGGGGGTGCTGATAGATCGGCTGGTCTACCGTCGCTTCCGGAGTAAGCACGCAATTCCGCAGGTGATGATGATTGCGTCGCTGGGCGTCTCGATGGTCCTGCGCGCGCTGCTCTACCTGCGCTACGGAGCCAAGATGCGGCTCTTCGTGCCGGACCGCGACTGGCGGCTGGTAACGTCATCGTTCCAGTTCGACACGGCGCTGCTCAAGTTCCACTTTGGGCTGCGCGACCAAATCCCGTTCTATGAGTGGGTAACCGTCAAGACTAACGGGGATCCCTACCTCTACGCGCTGGTCTACAGCAAGGCGCTGCTGATTATCGGCGTCTTCAGCGCGGTGCTGCTGCTGCTGCTGCTGCTGAACCGCACCCGGCTGGGGCGGCAGATGCGCGCGGTGGCCGACAACCCCGACCTGGCAGCCTCATCGGGAATTCACGTCGAGCGCATCCATGCCACCAGCGCGTTCCTTTCGGCCGGCATCTCGGGGCTGGGCGGCGTGCTGTTTGCGATGGTGACGCGCGTCAACCCCGAGGTGGGGCTCAGTATTCTGCTCCCCTCCTTCGCGGTGGTCGTGCTCGGGACGATGGGCTCGGTGCGCGGGGCGATGATTGCCGCGATTATCATAGGCTTCGTCCGCGCCTCGTCGGAGCCGGTGCTGGTCGGCATCGGCAACCCGCTCGACCGCGCCTCCTTCTCGGCGTTCGGCGAAATCGTGCCCTACATTTTCTTGATTGGCGTGCTGATGGTGATGCCGCAAGGCCTTGGAGACGCTCTGGAAAAATGGACTATCGAGCGCCATCGCCGACGCGCCGAGCGGGGCGAGCAGGCGAGTGGCATGGGCCCGATGCAGTTCACCTTCGTGGCGTGCAGCGCGATTATGCTGCTGCTGGCGCTCTCGGCGCTCTACCCCGACCGGAGCTATCCGCGGCCGGTGCTCTGGCTGTTGCTGCTGGGCGGCGTGAGCCTGCTGGGGCTGGCGACGTGGTGGCCGCTCAGGGGCGAGGCGACCTCCGGGCGGCAGCTGTCGCTGGTTCCAGCCGGGCTGTTCGACGGGCTGCACGCTGTCCGGCAGGGGGCGTTGGCCGCGCTCGACCGGTCGCTCTCGGCGGTATATCGCCGTGCGGGGGCGCTTGCGGTGCGCATGACCGGCCTGCTGGCAGGCGCGCGCGCCAGCGCAGCCGGCTCGATTCCGGACGGGGTGTACGACGCGGTCGCTGCGCCGGGGCGGTTCTGGCGGGAGTTCGCGCCTTACGGACGTGAAAGTGAGCGGGGGTCGTGGGTCGCGTTCGCCATCATGCTGCTGCTGCTGCTCTGGATTGGCTGGTCGCTGCCGAGCGTCACCACCTTCTCCAAGTCGATGCAGGTGGCGCGACTGGTCGTGCTGGTCTCGATTTTCGGGCTGATGGCGTTCTCGCTCAACCTGCACACCGGAATTACGGGAATGACCAATTTCGGAGTGATTTTCTTCGTCGGGCTGGGTGGGATTTCGGTCGCGCTGCTTTCTGTTCCGGATGACCGTCCGGGCGGCCACGGCTGGTCTCCCTTCGCGGCGCTGCTGTTCGGCATCCTGCTCGCAGCCGCTGCGGGCTACCTGCTGGCGTATCCCACCGCGCGGTTACGGATGGACTATTTCGCGATTGTCACCATCTCGTTGGGGGAGGTGCTGCGGGTCTCGCTGCTGGCCGAGCCGATGCTCGCCGCCGGGACCCCCACTTCGGCGGTCGGCATCTCTAACTACGACCTGCCGCTCGAGGGCTGGTGGGATGGCGGCGCGAGCGCGACGGTCGGCGGTTGGCTGGGACTGGGGGAACCGGCCGCCTACCACCTGCTGCTGGCGGCGCTGGCGCTGGCGGCGCTGTTGTTGGTGTGGTTGCTGCTCGAGACGATGCTCAACGCACCGTGGGGGCGCGTGCTGCGCGCCATCCGCGAGGACGAGGAGGTCGCCAAGCACCACGGCCACGATGTCCTGCGCAACAAGGCCTACTCGCTGGCGCTGGGCGCCGGCATCGCCGGCTTGGCAGGGGGGTTGTGGGTCTGGCTGAACGGCGCCGTGTTCCCCGAGTTCATCAGCCCCGTCAAGTCCACCTTCCTGGTCTGGGCGGCGTTTATCGTCGGCGGCCGCGCCAATAATCGCGGGATGATTATTGGTGCCTTCATCATCGTGCTGGTGGACCTGCTCTTCAACGCCATGGTTGCCGCGCAGGGCGACACTTCGGCCGCTTTCCACGACGAGGCAATGTGGATGGAGGGGGGCTTTGCGTGGTGGATAACCGACGTTATGGGCATATTCACTAGCGACTTGGCGATTAGCGAGGTCTTCGGTGATTCGGTCGCGCTCGGCGCGGCCGGCTTCGCCTACATCAAGCTGGCGCTGGTGGGGCTGGTCATTGTGGTCTCGCTCCAGTTCTCGGCCAAGGGGCTGCTACCGGAGGTCCCGAGCCGGCCGGAAGACCCGGCTGGTGGCCTTGCGGGTGAGCCTGCTGGAGCAACCAGCAGCGGCACGGAACCGGGAGGCGAGGCGGAATGAGTACGGTCCTGCGCGTTAGCAACCTCTCGAAGGAGTTCGGCGGGCTGCGTGCGGTCGATGATTTCTCGCTCGAGGTGGGCGCCGGCGAGTTCGTCGGCCTGATTGGCCCGAACGGCTGCGGCAAGACGACGACGTTCAACTGCATTTCCGGGTTGCTGGACGCCACGGGCGGCGACGTCGAGATATTCGGCCAGCCGGCGGGACGCTTGCGCCCCGACCAGATTCAGCAGCTGGGGCTGACGCGCACCTTCCAGCACACGCGGCTCTGGCGCGAGATGACTGCCATCGAGAACCTGTTGATTCCGCCGCGAAACCAGTTCGGGCTCGACCCGCTGCGGGCGCTGCTGACACCCTGGCGCCGGGAGGAGGAGCGGGCTCGAGTGCGGCGCGCCTACGAGGTGCTGGACCAGCTGCAGATACGGCACATGGCGCACAACCTGACCAGCGAGCTCTCGGGCGGGCAGTCGAAGCTGGTCGATATCGGGCGCGCGCTGATGGGCGAACCGCAGCTGCTGTTGCTCGACGAGCCGGTCGCAGGCGTCGCGGGGCCGCTGGCCGACAAGATTTTCAACGACCTGCACCGCATCGTCAACGAGACCGGCATCTCGGTGGTAATCATCGAGCATAACATGGACTTCATCCTGCGGCAGGGAGTTGACCGTATCGTGGTGATGGACCGCGGCCGGGTGCTGATGGAGGGCACCCCCAACGAGGTCAAGGCGAGCTCCGAGGTAATCGAGGCCTACCTCGGCGGCCGCGCCGGAGGCGCTGGATGAGCCGGGTGCTCGACGTCGCGGGGCTCGACGGCGGCTACGGCTCGGTGCAAATCCTGAAGGACATCTCGCTCCACGTTGACAAAGGCGAGTTTGTCACCATCATCGGCCCCAACGGCTGCGGCAAGTCCACTTTCATCAAGGTAATCTTCGGCATCGCGACGCACTACCGCGGCACGGTCCAGCACCGCGGCGAGAGCATCGCCGGCTGGCGCACCGACCAGCTGGTGCAGCGCGGCATCGCCTACGTGCCGCAGGTCGACAACGTCTTTCCCGGGCTGAACGTGCGTGAAAACCTCGAGATGGGCGGCGTGCGGCTGCCGCCGAGCCTGCTGGAAGAGCGCATCTCGCGCGCGCTGGAGATGTTCCCCGACCTGCGCAACAGGGTGCATGACCTAGCGGCATCACTGTCCGGCGGCGAGCGCCAGATGCTCGCCATCTCACGAGCCCTAATTTCGAACCCAACCTTCCTGCTGCTGGACGAGCCCACCGCGGCGCTCAGCCCGCTCTACCAGGAACAGATTATCGAGCGTATCGACTCGCTACGTGAGAAGGGCATCACCATCCTCATCGTGGAGCAGAACGCGCGGCTCTCGCTGGCGCGCTCCGACCGCGGCTACATCCTTGCCAATGGCGAAGTAGTCCACACCGCACTAGCCTCCGAGATTCTCGACGACCCACATATAAACGAATACTTCCTCGGCACCCTGCACGACTGATCCGTTTCTGCGACGCCCGGTTTCGACCAACCTGCCTTTAATCCGCCCCTGCTGCGGGCCGCATGCAGTTCTTCATCGACACCGCCGACGTGGCGGAAATCCGCGAAGCGCAGGCGCTGGGCATCCTCGACGGCGTCACGACCAATCCCTCGCTCGTAGCGAAGAGCGGGTGCGACTTCGAGGAAGTCGCGCGCGAAATCCTTGAGCTGGTGGACGGCCCTGTCTCGCTTGAAGTCACCGCGCTCGACACGGCCGGAATGCTGGCCGAAGCGGCGGAGCTGGCGAGCTGGGGCGAGAACGCGGTCATCAAGCTGCCGCTGACGCCCGACGGGCTCAAGGCGTGCAAGACCCTCGAAGGGAAGGGCACACGCACCAACGTCACGCTCTGCTTCTCGGCCAACCAGGCGCTGCTGGCAGCGAAGGCGGGAGCGAGCTACGTCTCGCCCTTCATCGGGCGGCTCGACGACATCTCCGAAGTGGGGATGGACCTGATTCGGGACATGCGGCTGATTTTCGACAACTACGGCTTCCGGACGCAAATCCTGGCCGCCTCGATTCGCAACCCGGTGCATGTGCTCGAGTCCGCCCTTGCCGGCGCGGACGTCGCGACCATCCCCTTCAGCGTCTTTAACCAGCTGGTGAAGCATCCGCTGACCGACATCGGGCTCGCGAAATTCCTCGCCGACTGGGAAAAGCGCAAGCAGTGAGCGGTGGGGACTGAAGCTCCCTGACGCTCCCATCGGGCGGCAGCGGTTAATCCCCCGGCAGGCTGGCGCGGCATGGAGCAGCAGCGGCCGGTCTGGACGACCTACACGATGCTGCTAATTGTCGCCGTCACATGGGGTGCGGCGTGGCCGGTCGGCCGCGCGCTGGCGCTGGCTGCGCCGCCGTGGTCGGCGATGGCGCTGCGCTACTGCTTCGCGGTTCCGCTGCTCTTCGCGTGGCTCCACTTCGCGGAAGGCGTGCGGCTCCCGCCGCGCAGCGAATGGCGCGCGCTGGCGCTGATGGGTATTACGTCAGTCGTGCTCTATCAGGTCGGCTTCATCTTCGGCATGCGCGAGACCGTCGCTTCCGACGCGTCGCTGGTGATTGCGCTCAACCCGGTGATGGTCGCGCTGCTCTCCGTGCCCTTGCTCGGCTACCGCCTGACGCGCAACGCGAGCATCGGGCTGGCGAGCGGCTTTGCGGGCGTGGCGCTGATTTTTCTCGCGTCGCCCAACGAGCATATTCCCTTCGAGCAGCGGCTCTACGGCAACGGCCTGATTCTCTTCGGCGCAGCCGCCTACAGCATCTACACCGTCACGCTGCGCGGTTACCTGCTGCGCGGCGGCTCGCAGTCGCCGCTCGGCGCGCTGACCTGGGCGTCGCTCATCGGGACGCTGCTGCTGCTGCCGCCGATGCTGGCCGAGCAGCCGTGGCAGCACGACTGGACGACCGCCGAATGGGCGTTCCTCGCTTACCTCGGCGTGCTCTCAACCGTCGTCTGCTACGCCTTCTTCGCCATGGGCGTCGCCGCTATCGGCGCCCCCCGCACGGCGAGCTTCATCAACCTCGTCCCGATTTTCGGCATCGCCACCGCGGTCCTCTGGCCGGCGCTCGACGAGCAATTCGGCCTGGCGCACGTCGCCAGTTTCGCGCTGGTCTACGCCGGCGTCAGGCTGGTCAACACGCAGCCGCCCGAAGGAATAGACTGACTCCCCGTCAGGCGACCTGCGGGTAGAGCAGGAACGCCCGGTACGCGAAGCCGGCCGCGAACACCAGCATCGCGATGCCGCAGCCGCCCAGCGCCAGGCGGTAGCCCCGCGTCGAGAGCTGGCCGCGCGACCAGTCGAAGAGCCACGCAATGGCAACCTTGACCATGATTATTGTCAACAGGAACGCCAGCGCGTAGGCGACCGGCGCCAGCGGCTCCTCCGCCGCGGCAGAAGCCATTAGCGGCCCGCCAATCAGGAACCAGAAGACGTAGACATTGGGGTTGAGCAGGTTGGTCAGGACGCCACGCCGGAACGAGCCGGTCGCCTCCGCCCCGGAAAGTTCGACTTCGGGCGGCTCGATTGAGAAGCACTCGCCCCCCATCTTCACCAGAAACAGTGCCCCGAGCACCGAAATCAGCAACAACACCGCCGGCTGTGTCGCAATCCAGCCCGCCGCCAGCAGGCTGGCGACAATCAGCGGGCCGTCGCTGAAGATGGGCGCCGCGGCTGCCCGGGCACCTGCCCGCAGGCCGCCCGAGAGCGTTTCGCGAATTGCCACCGTCAGCAGCGGCCCCGGCTTCACCCCCTCGATGATGCCGAGCGTCGCCCCTATCGCCGCGAGCGAAATTATCAGTTCAGCCGCCATCCCTGTTAGTCGGGTGCCATGAAGGGATAGCCCCATTCCTGCGGGATGTCGAGCGCGCGCTTGATTGAGCGCGGCGAAATCCAGCGCAGCAGGTTGAGCGGGCCGCCCGCCTTGTCGTTCGTGCCCGACGCCCGCGCGCCGCCGAACGGCTGCTGGGCGACGACGGCACCGGTCGGTTTGTCGTTGATGTAGAAGTTGCCGGCGGTGAAACGAAGTGCATCGCAGGCCGTCTGGATATCCGCTTCTTTCGTCGCGAAAATGGAGCCCGTGAGCGCGTAGAGGCTCCCCTCGTCACACATTTCCAGCGCGCCCTTGAAGTCATCGTTTTCGTAGAGGAAGACGGTCAGCACCGGACCGAAGATTTCCTCGACCATCGATTCCGCCTTCGGGTCGCTGGTGACAATGATAGTTGGTTCGATAAACCAGCCCTCCGAGTCATCGCTACTGCCACCAACGACGACCTCGCAGGTATCGCTCGCTTTCGCACGTTCAATGTAGCCGGTAATCTTGTCGAAGGCGCGCTGGTCGATTACCGCGGTCATGAAGTTCGAGAAGTCACGCGCGTCGCCCATCGCAATCTTGGCAACCTCGTCGCAGAGCGGCTGGCCGATGCGGGCCCAGACCGAGCGCGGAATGTAGGCGCGACTCGCCGCGCTGCACTTCTGCCCCTGGTATTCGAACGCACCCCGTAGCAGCGCTACGAGCAGCCCCCGCTCGTCGCACTCGGGGTGCGCCACAACAAAATCCTTGCCGCCGGTCTCGCCAACGATACGGGGGTAGCTGCGCAATCCTGGCAGCGCATCGGCGATGCGCTGCCACAAGCCCTGGAACGTGGGCGTCGAGCCGGTGAAGTGCAGCCCTGCGAAGTCGGGATTCGCGAGCGCCACGTCGGAGATTTCGGCTCCTGACCCCGGCAGGAAATTAATGATGCCGGGCGGCAGCCCCGCCTCGAGCATCAGCTGCATCAGGACGTAGTTGGAGTAGTAGCAGTTGCGGCTCGGCTTCCAGATTGCGGTGCAGCCCACGAGTGCTGGCGCGCTCGGCAGGTTGCCGGCGATGCTGGTGAAGTTGAACGGTGTGATTGCCAGCACGAAGCCTTCCAGCGGGCGAATTTCGGTGCTGTTCTCGACCCCCTCCGGGGAAACGAGCGGCTGGAGCTGGTCGTGAAATTCGCGCGCGTAGTGGGCGTTGAAGCGCCAGAAATCGATGAGCTCGCACGCTGCGTCAACTTCGGCCTGGAACACCGTTTTCGACTGGTTCAGCATTGTCGCGGCGTTGACGCGGTAGCGCCAGTCGCCCGCGAGCAGGTCGGCGCAGCGCTCGAAAATCGCCGCACGCGCCTCGAGCCCGAGCGCAATCCAGTCCCCCTGCGCCGCGACCGCCGCCGTGCAGGCGCGCTCGATTTCGGCCTTGCCAGCCAGGTGCACCCGCGCCAGCACGTGGCCGTGGTCGTGCGGGACGACCTGCTCGACGGTGTTTCCCGTCAGGACCGCTTCGCCGTCGACGATGCACGGCACCTCGACCACCGTCGCCAGCTGTCGCTCCAGCTCCGCCTGCAGCGCCGCGCGCTCGTCGCTGCCGGGGGCGTAGTCGAGTATCGGCTCGTTAGCCGGATGGCCGCTCATGGCGGCCCCAGCGAAGGCCTATGAATAGCGTTTTGCAGGCTCAGGTGTGGCAGGCGGCCGCCGCCGGGTTCTTCTCGAAATAGCGCTGGTGATACTCCTCGGCGCGCCAGAACTCGCCCGCCGGCTCGACCTGCGTGGCGATGCGCCCGCCGAAGCGCGGCTGCGCCGCCGCGAGCGACGCACTCGCGGCGGCGAGCTGCTGCTTGCCGTGGCAGAAGATGGCCGAGCGGTATTGCGTCCCGGAATCGGGCCCCTGCCGGTTCAGCTGCGTCGGGTCGTGGCACTCCCAGAAGGCGGCGAGCAGCTCACCGTAGCCGATGGCCACGGGGTCGAACGCGACCCGCACCACCTCGGCGTGGCCGGTCGCGCCGGTGCAAACCTGCCGGTAGGTCGGCTGGCGCGTCTCCCCGCCACTGTAGCCGACTTCGGTCGCCGTGACGCCCGCCAGCGCGCCGAAGTGCGCCTCGATGCCCCAGAAGCAGCCGGCGGCGAATATGGCGGTTTCAGTCGCCATCGCCGACCCCCGCCAGCGTCAGGAACTCGCCGCTGCGCGCCTGCAATTCGCCGCGGAACTGCGACGTGATGGTCGTCGCCGCCGACCGCGGACCGCGCGCCTGCATGCAGGCGTGGTCCGCCTCGATGACAACGGCGGTGCCCTTCGGGGCGAGATGCGTTTCGAGCGCGTCGACGATTTGCGCCGTCAGCCGCTCCTGCGTCTGGAGCCGGCGCGCGAAGCACTCGACCAGCCGCGCCAGTGCACCGATGCCAACTATTCCGCTCGGGCCGGGCAGGTAGCCGACGTGCGTGGTGCCGCGGAACGGCAGCAGGTGGTGCGCGCACATTGAGTGGAATTCGACGCCTTTCAGCAGCACCAACTCCTCTTCTGCAGAGCCAATAGGCTCGCCCAGCGCCTCCGCGGGCGACTGCGCGTAGCCAGCGAGCAGTTCCTGCTCCCACGCCTCGGCGACCAGCACCGGCGTCTCGGGATGGTGCTCCTCCGGCGGGACTCCGGTTGCCTTCAGGAAGTCGGCGACGGCCTGCTCCAGGGCTTTGCGGTCCACGGCGCGGAGCGTCGCCGATATATTAGCCTCGCCGGCCCCCTTCATAACCCCGCCCCATCGCCGCCCAATGGCTCCGCTGCTGCGCGTCTACGGTGCACTGCTGCTGGTCCAGCTGCTGTTCGGGCTGCACTACCTGACGACGCAGCTGGTGGTCGAGCGCATCAACCCGGTTGAGTGGGCGGCGGTGCGTATCTCTATCGCCGGGGTAATCCTGCTGCTGCTGCACCGTCACCGCATCATGCATTGGCCGGTCGGCGCCGAATGGCGGCAGGTCGCCCTGCTGGCGGCGCTCGGCGTAGTCGTCAACATGGTATTCTTCGCGATGGGTATGGAGCGCACTACCCCGGCGCATGGCGCGCTCATCATGTGCATGGTACCGGTGCTGACGCTCACCTTCGCCATCGCGCTTGGATATGAGCGCGCCAGCCGCGCCAAGCAGGCAGCGCTGTGCCTGGCGCTGGCGGGAGCGCTGGTGCTTCTCGAGGCGGACCGCTTCCGCCTTACGGGAGCATACCTTATCGGGGACTTGCTGGTGTTCATCAACGCCACCTCATTCGCGCTGTTCCTTGCGCTCTCCCGCCAAGCGGTCGACCGCCACGGTGCAATGGGCCTCACGGCGCTGGTGATGGGTGGCAGCGCGGTTGCCATGGCTCCCTTGGCACTCTGGAGCGGCGTCACGCATGCTGACGCGTGGACTGCGCTGCCGCAGCATGTGCTGCTCGCGGCCGTCTACACCATCATCCTCGCGACCGTCGTTACCTACAGCCTCAACTACTACGCGCTCGGTAGGGTGCCATCATCGCAGGTGGCGCTGTTCATCTACCTGCAGCCGCTGATTGCGACCTCGACCAGCATCGCCGTCGGCCGCGACGTGCTGTCGCCGCGGCTACTGCTCGCGGCGGCGCTCATCCTGGGCGGGATTGCGCTGACTGCCCTTTCCTACCGCGACGATGCGGAAGAGAGCGGTCTTTCCTAGACGAGCTTGTCTTCCAGCTCGAGCGAGAGCTGCTCGAGCAGCTCCTCCAGGTTGTCGCTCTTGAGCGAGATGATGTTGGGCATGGCGCCCTCGATGCGTGCCTCAAACTCGCCTCCGGTGCGAAGGATTTCGATATCGCAGTTGATATCGGCCATGCCGGGCCCGAATTCCACCATTATTTAACATTTACCACTAGTATGAGTATGGGTTACTACACTCGCGGGGCAAAAAGTCCGGCCAGTCTTTCCACCAGTTGAGACACCATCTCCGGCGGACTGCCAGTGATGAACTCCCGTTTCCGTTCTGGGGGGGCGGTCTCCACAAGATCTCCAACAGTAGTACAGGAACCGGGAAGTCCCACCTCTTCTGTTTTGAGTTTCAGGTCAGCTGCCGACCATATCTCGATATCATGACTCTCCAGTTCAGCGAATCGCCCAAAGTCAGGGAAGCGCACCTGCTGCGAACCCTGCACCACTGACGCTACAGCAGGCAGCGGCGCAGCCAGGATCTCATGCCCTCCCTCGATCTCCCGTGTCGCGACCAGGTCATTCGCCTCCACAGCCAGGGTCGTGGCGTAGGTAATCTGGGGCCAGTCGAGCCATTCGGCGATGCCGGGAGGCACCTGTCCGGTACTGCTGTCGGAAGACTCCTCACCACAGAGCACCAGGTCCACCGGTGCGAGCTTGCCGATAGCAGCAGCGAGGGTGCGTGAGGTGGGGTAGGTATCTGCGCCGGCGAAGGCGCGGTCGGAGAGTAAGATGGTGCGGTCAGCGCCCATGGCCAGCATCAGCTTGAGCTCGGAGTCGATCATTGGAGGCCCCATCGAGATCACGGTCACATCTGCATCCTCGACAGCCTTGAGCGTCAGAGCCGCCTCGAGGGCGTGTTTGTCTGAGAGATTGACCTGATTCTCAGCAGCGGAGCGGTCAAGCGTGTTGGTCTCCTGGTCATACTTGACCTCGCCCGGCTTGGGCACCACTTTCAAACAGACCACGATCTGCTTCACGCGTCCTCCGTCAGCGCTGCGAGCAATGGCGGCAGTATTTCGTCGGCATCGCCCACCAAGCAGTAGTCCGCATGTTCGAATATCGGAGCATCAGGGTCGGTGTTGATGGCCACTACCGTGCCAGCGTCAGCAATTCCTGCAGTGAAGTGGGCCGCGCCTGAGATGCCGGCGCAGATCAGCAGTTCAGGCTTTATCGAGACGCCCGTGGAGCCAATCTGCTGCGCACGGTCAACGATACCCTCGTCAGCCAGCGGTCGCGTGGCACCTACCGCAGCGCCAAGCTGTTCCGCCAGTTCCTGCCATTGTGCAAAGCGTCCTGCAACTCCCACTCCAGTTGCCACCACACGGTCGGCGGTGGTGATGTCAATGGTCTCTTGCAGTTCGCGCTGGCGCAGGGTGGTATGGATCTTGTCCGGAAGGAGCTCCACCTGCACCGGAACAATGTCGCCTTTGCGCCGGGGTTCAGGGTCACGGGCAGAGAAGATGCCGGGACGCACGGTGGCCATCTGAGGGCGGTGCTCAGGGCAGAGGATCATAGCTATAATCGAGCCGCCAAAGCCCGGAACACCAGAGAGCAGCAGTTTTGTTTTAGGGTCGATCTCGAGGCGTACTACGTCTGCCGTCAGCCCGGTATGAGTGCGTACGGCGAGTCGCCCGGCCAGGTCACGGCCGTTGAAAGTGGCACCAATAAGCAGGATAGCGGGACGATGTTCGCCCAGCAGGTTGTCAAGGACCATGGTCCAGGCATCAGTGGAATACTCTGCAAGCAGTTCGTGGGTGGCGACGAAGACGGTGTCGGCACCTCCTGCAATTGCCTGTTTGGTCAGTGGTTCCAGTTTATCGCACCCGAGCAGGACCCCTGCTACGCCACAGTCGAGCTCGGCCGCCAGCTCGCGACCTCGACCCAGCAGTTCGAGCGACACTGGGGCCAGTGTGCCCTGGGGTGTCCGTTCGAGATAGACCCACAGGTCACCATCACATGAAGATTCATGGGCCATCAGGCTTCTCCTAGCGGAAGCGCTTCTGCGAGTATCTCGGCCAGGTCCCGCACCTGCATGTCAGGTGCGTGGGTGCGACCGCTATCCTCGAAGTTCTGGATGCAGAATGGACAGGTGGTGACCATCACTTCTGCCCCGGTCGTGGCAGCTTCAGCCATGCGCGGTTCACTGAAGCGCTCTCCGGGCAGGGAATCCTGGAATATGCGGCCGCCGCCACCACCACAGCAGAGTGCATCACCACGGGTGTGCTCCATCTCTCGCAGCTGGAGCCCTGCTGCAGCGAGTAGTTCGCGCGGGGCATCGTAGTCCTGGTTCCAGCGCCCCAGATAGCAGGGATCGTGATAGGTGACAAGAGGGCCGCCGCCAGTTTTGAACTCGAGTTTTTTGTCGTCGACCTGTATTTTAAGGAATTTAGTGTAATGCATTATCTCTGGTCGTTTCTTCCAGGGGTAGCGCTTGAGGGCTTCGACGGTGTGGGGTGAAGTGGCTACAATGACCTTGGCGCCGGTGGCTTCCAGCAGTGAGATGTTGCGCTGGGCATACCAGTCGAAGAATGCGTCATCCCCGGTACTGGCGATGAGGTCGCCGTCATGGCGCTCGCGAGGACCGAGGGTGGCCCACTCGATACCGCTGGCATTGAGCAGGCGTGCGACAGCGCGAGGTAGCGCCTGCAGTCGCCTGTCGTAGGAGGCAGCACACCCGACATAGTAGAGTACGGGGATGGTCTCACCTGCGTCCAGGATGGGCACGTCCAGCCCTTTTGCCCAGGCATGGCGTTCCAGTCGTGGCTGGCCATATGGATTGTAGTTCTCATAGATGGACCAGAGTGAGTCAACCAGCACGGACGGGGCTTGGCGATTATGCAGGTCGAGGCCCCGCAATCCACGCAGGACGTCGACGATTGGGACCTCACGGGGACAGCCTGCCTCACATTCCTTGCATGCTGTGCAGCGCCAGAGCCCTTCACCTCCCGTAGTGAGTCCGAGATGGGCGCGGCGCAGGTGGTAGCGCACTGAAAGATTGACCTGGCTAAGCTCAGGCCAGGGGCAGGTGGCAGTACAGGTCCCGCACTGGTAGCAGGCGTTGGCTGCACCATCGGTGACAGCGTTGAGTTGCTCCCAGAGCTGGTCATCGAGTCGGAGAGGTGTACCCTCACTCATGCGGCCGTCTTCCCTCCACCCATTTTCTCCTGTGTTGAGTCGAGTTCGGAGGCATCCAGGGTATGGATGAAGTCATCTATCTCACGCATCTTGGCGGCAAATTGCGGTCCCTCGGAGGCACTGATCCACTTGAGCTGGAGCCGCTGGGGGTCGATACCCCTGCGTTCGAGTTTGCGTCTCCATATTTTTATTCGCTTGTCCGTCTGGTGATTGGCATTGATGTAGTGGCAATCGCTGAGGTGGCATCCGGTGATCAGTACTGCCGCAGTGCCACGTTCAAAGGCACGCATGACAAATTTTTCAGCGACGCGCCCCGAGCACATGGTACGGATAAGCCGCGATGAGGGGGGGTACTGAAGCTTGGCGATACCTGCTGTGTCAGCACCGCCATAGGAGCACCAGTTGCATGCAAAGGTAACCACCTTCTCTTCGGGATGCGTGGCGGTGGCGGCATCGACCTGTGCCATAATCTGTTCATCGGTGAAACCAGGCATGTCGATAGTACCGACAGGGCAGCCGCCAGCGCAGGCACCGCAACCGGTGCAGGCAGCCTCGATGACGTGTGCCACCTTGCCGGCGCGGTTCTCCTCCCATGGTACCATCTCGATGGCAGTGTAAGGACAGACGCGTTCACAGAGCGTACAGCCTGTACAGCGATCTGTAACGATACGTGCGGTGTAGGGCTCGGCCTGGATGGCATCGCGAGCGAGCAGCGTTCCTGCACGGGCGGCGGCACCCAGCCCTTGAGCTACGGTACCACGCACGTCGTTGGGGTACTGGGCTGTGCCACAGAGATAGACGCCCTGTACCTGGGTTTCGACCGGTCCCAGTTTGGGATGCAATTCGAGCAGGAAACCGTCCTGTGATGTGGCCACCTTTACCATCTGTGCCTCGGAGTAGGTGTCAGGTACCAAGCCTACAGCGAGCACCAGCAGGTCGGTGGGCAGTGCCACCTCGTGACCCACAAGTTCATCGTAGAAGATTGCTTCATTCCGCTCCCAGCGCACCGCCTCCTCGGTGATGGTGGACTGGGGCCACTGGAAGAACTGGACACCGGCGCTACAGGCTTCGGCGTAGAGCTCCTCTCCTTGGCGAGTGAAAGTACGTAGGTCGCGGTAGAGTATGCGCACTTGCTTGCCAAGTCGCCTCAGCCGCAGTGCCTGATGTACCATGGCGGTGCAGCAGAAGCGTGAGCACCCACGCTCTTCATTACGTGACCCAACGCAAGCGATGAAGGTGATCCGCTCCTCCTTCCGCTGTTCGAGCCCGTCCTCTAGTTCGAGGGTCGTGATGACCTTGGGGTCATCGCCGTAACCGAAGCTGGCAGGTTGATGGACGCGGGCGCCCATAGCGAGTATGATGGCGCCGGCTGGAAGCGTGACACCGTCGCTGAGGGTAACATCGAAATTGCCGATGAAACCATCGACTCCGGACACAGTGGTGGAGAGATGGATCTCTACACCGGCATCGGACAGCGCGCGCTGCTGGCGCGCCAGCAGCTCCGACGCTGGCAGGTCTGCGGGAGCAATTCGATCAAGTTGCTGCAGTCTCCCACCCAAGGCACTCTCACGCTCGATAAGATGCACTTCGTGCCCCTGTTTCGCCAGGGCTGTGGCAGCAGTCATGCCGGCAATACCGCCACCGATGACCACAGCAGTCTGGGTGACGTTGTGATTGGACGGCTCGAGGGGCCTGAGCTCCTTGGCCTTGTGTACTGCCATGAGCACCTGGTCCTGGGCCTTGGCAGTGGCGGCCTCCGGCTCCTTCTTATGAACCCAGGAATTGTGATTGCGAACATTTGCCATCTCGAGCAGGTAGGGGTTGAGACCTGCCCTGGAGCAGACCTTTTCGAAAGTATTATTGTGAGTTTTAGGCGAACAGGCCGCTACAACGAGTCTATTGAGTCCAAGTTCCTTGACACGGTTGGTGATGTCACCCTGAGTATTTCCGGCACAGGCGAACATGACCTCCTCGGCGTGGACCACGTTTGGAAGTCCGGAGGCGTAGTCGACCACCGTCGGCACGTCAACCACACCAGCGATATTGGAACCGCAGTCGCAGACAAAGACGCCTGTGCGCAGCTCGCCATCGGCCGGGATGGGCTCTACTTCTTCTTCCACTGGCCAGATCCGTTTACCAAGATGTGCCAGCGCCGCTGCCGCTGCCGCTGACCCTTCGGCTACCGAATCAGGGATGTCACGTGGACCTGTGGCGCAGCCAGCAAAGTAGATCCCGTCGCGCAGGCTCAGCACATGATCGCCCCATTGTTCGGGAGTCGCCAGGAAACCATCGTCACCCAGCTCCAGCCCGAGTACTGTGGCAAGCTCTTCGAGCCCTGCTGGCGGAACCAGTGCGTTGGCGAGCACCACCAGATCATGGTTTGCTTCGGTGACACGGCCAGTTTCGGTATCTTCGTAACGTACTTTCAGCTTCTTTCCGTCGTGATAAACGCGTGCTGGCCGGCCGCGGATATAGTGCGCCCCCATCTCGATGGCGCGCTGGTGAAATTCATCGAATTCCTTGCCAAAGGCGCGAATGTCCATGTAGTAGGCTGTGACATTGGCTACGCCATGATCGAGGGCCTGAATAGCCTGCTTTGTGGAGTACATGCAGCAGACTCGCGAACAGTAGGCAGCATGCCTGGTCGAGCGCGAGCCCACACAGTAGATGAAGGCAAGTGATTTGGGGTGCTGCATGTCTGACAGCCGCAGAATTTCGCCTTCGGTGGGTCCGGCAGCGCTTACGAGTCGCTCGAACTCCATCGCAGTCAGGATGTCGGGATGACTGCCATAGCTGTACTCGTCCACCGCCCGGGGGTCCTGCATGGCGAAGCCAGTTGCCACGATCACTGATGCTATCTGGCGCTGTACCACGCGCCCTGCGGGCATGCTGAAGTCAATGGCGTCTGCCTCGCAGGCGCGCATGCAGCGGTCACACGGTAGGTAGTTGGGTGGAGCGTTGAGACAGCTTTCCATATCGACGACGTAGGGTGTTGGTACCGCCTGGGGGAATGGAGTGTAAATCGCCTTGCGCGTAGCAAGTCCTTCGTCGAAGAGGTTGGGCTGGGCTTCAGGGCAGGCATCTGAGCAGTCGTCACAGCGTGTGCAGGCGTCTGTGACATAACTGGCATGCTGGCGGACGGTAGCGGTAAAGTGCCCCGCCTCGCCCTTGAGTTTTACTAGTTCGGCCTGTGCCAAGATTTCGATATGTGGATGTTCAGCCACCTCAGACATGCGAGGGGCTTCGATACAGACTGAACAGTCAAGTGTCGGGAAGTTCTTGTCAAGAGCAGCCATCTTGCCGCCGATAGAGGCGAACTTCTCGACCATCACCACTTTGGCCCCGGCTTCGGCACAGTCAAGAGCAGCCTGGATGCCGGCGATACCGCCGCCAATCACCATCACGGTGGAACGCGCTACAGGCATCAGGCCTCCAGCTTGGCCCGGATGGCCTCTCCCTGCGCAACACCTTCTTCAAAGGCTTTTTCATTCAGCTCGACGGTCTTTGGAGGTACCCCTGCCAAAAGTTCGGTACGCACATATTCAAGGGGCAGGATGGGCAGCGCTGCTGCCAGCGCACCAATCATAATCGAATTGGCCACCACGCGTTTACCAAGTTCTTCTGCGAGTGATAACGCGCGTACCGGGTGGTAGCGTGGATCATCACACTTTACCAGATCAATCTCACCCAGGATCAGCCCGTCATCACGCACTTCATCGGTAAAGCGCGCGAGGCCGTCCTGTGACATCACTACCAGCGCCTCGGGGCGCGTCACTAATGGGTACTCGACTGTATCAGAGCTCATGACAAGATCGGCGCGTGACCACCCACCAGTAATTTCAGGACCATAGGCTTCGGTCATCACCGCGTCCCACTGCGCCTCCATTACGGCGGCACGGCCAAAAACGAGACCCATTGTGACAATTCCCTGGCCACCGTAGCCACTCCATCGTAGTTCGTGCCGAGTCATGCAGATTCTCGCAATCGCGAGGAAGTCTGTCTGTCAATGCCCTGTTCCTCGAGCATGCGGTTTTTTACGACAAGGTACGACGGCTTATCGAGCTTGACGAAATTGCCCAGTACCACTGGCTTGTCGGAGGCGAAGTCGAGGTCGATGGTTGATAAATCGGCATCATGGTCGACATGCGCATACTCGCGGAAGTGGCGCATATGGCTCAGGCCGTCGACAAATTCGTTGCGCTTGCCGTAGCCCGAGGGGCAGGGTGAAACGATCTCGACGAATGCGAGGCCGTCGTGGTTGAGGGCACTGACCATAGCGTCGGTAAGCTGCCGGACATGAAGTGAGGTCCAGCGGCTGACCATGGTGGCACCCAGAGCAGACATGATCTGGGGTAGGTTGAAGGGATATTCGAAGTTCCCCAGAGGTGAGGTGGTCGAGCGTGCCTCGTGGGGAGTTGTTGCTGCCATCTGGCCTCCAGTCATGCCATAGATGAAGTTGTTGTTGCAGAGGATAGTGAGGTCCAGGTTGCGTCGTGCGGCATGGATGATATGGTTGCCACCTATACTGAAGAGGTCGCCGTCACCTGAAAAAACCGTGACGCCAAGCTCCGGCTTGGCGAGCTTGAGGCCGGTGGCAAAAGCCACTGCACGGCCGTGGGTGGTATGGTAGGAGTCGATGTTGACGTAGCCGGCGGTGCGTCCGCTGCAACCGATGCCTGAGACTACTACTTGTTTTGACGGAGGGGTGTCTGCCTGTTCGAGGGCGCGTGTGAAAGCGCTGGTGACGGGACCCAGGCCGCAGCCAGGACACCAGATGTGGGGTATACGCTCCTTGCGCAACACCTCATCGACAGGATGGTGGTGGGTCTCGAGTGCGTGGGCAAGCTGGTTGGGACTGGTGTCCACTAGTACACCTCCCGGATACGCGCAACCAGTTCCTGTGGCGTCGATAGCTCACCTCCGGCGTGGTGATAGGAATGGACCGGACAGCTAGTAACCTCACGTACTGGATGTATCATCTGCCCCATATTGATCTCGGCCACCAGCAGCGATTGTGCCCGCTCGGCAGCGGCGCGGACGATGGCACTGGGGAAAGGCCAGGCGGCGATGAGTCTCAACATCCCAACCTTAAGTCCTTCTTCGCGCACAATGTTGATAGCTTGGAGCACCGAGCGTGAAAGCGAGCCATAGGCAATTACGATGAGCTTTGCATCGTCTGTCTGTATCTCCTCGACCATTACCAGTTCGTCGACACGGTTACGCACCTTGCCCAGCAGTCGCTGCTGCAAGCGTGCTTGCGCTGTGGAGGTGATTGCGGGGTAACCACGCTCATCATGAGTGAGTCCGGTGACGTGGATCCCGTACCCCTCGCCGGCGTGGGCCATAGGTGGTATGTCGCCTTGGCTGGCGTCGAAAGGTTTGAAGTCACGGTTGGATTTGCCAGTAGGTGTGGCGCGATTCACCACTTCTACATCATCGGCGGGCGGTATGACCAAGCGCCCTGTCATGTGACCTACGGCCTGGTCGGCGAGCACAAAGACTGGCAGCCGCAGTGCCTCGGATGTGTTGAAGGCTTTCACCGTCAGGTCGAACATTTCCTGTACACTGGCAGGGACATAGGCCACGGTCTCATAGTCGCCGTGGCTGCCCCAGCGTGCCTGAAGCATATCCTGCTGACCCACCAGCGTGGGCAGTCCCGTCGACGGCCCCCCACGCTGTACGTTGATGATTACGCAGGGTGTTTCGGTCATGAAGCCAAGGCCAATGTTCTCAAGCATTAGTGAGAGTCCTGGGCCACTGGTGGCAGTCATGGACTTAACACCGGCGTTGGAAGCACCGAGCAGGGCGGCCATCGATGCCAGTTCATCTTCCATCTGGATGTAGTTGCCCCCCAGCTGGTCGAGTCGCGCAGCCATGCGCGAAGCGACCTCGGTGGCGGGAGTGATGGGATAGCCGGCAAAGAAGCGGCAACCGGAGGCAATAGCACCCTCGGCGGCAGCGTAGTCACCCTTCAGGAAGTGGGTGCCAGTGAGCACTGCTCCCGTTTCGGCGCCGATGACCATTAGGCTGATTCCTGAGTAGCTTCGGCCAATTCATCGCTAGTCTCAACAGTGTAGATGGCAAATTCGGGACAGATTACATTGCACATACCACAATCGACGCAGAGTTTACCCTCTACGATTTGGGGATAGTGGTAACCCTTGGCGTTGCGGCGAGTCGAGGGTTCGAGCACACCCTTGGGGCAGTATTCCCAGCAGAATTCACACTCCTTGCAGCGCTCGGAGATGATATGCACTTGTCCCAGAGGTAGCCGGACCTGCTTCCGGTCGAGAGGGGTACGCAGGGTTGACAATCAGGCACATCCATGTGGGTTGTGAGCAAGCCATGTTACAGTCTCTCCAGGATACAGGGAAATAACCCACTCGGCCCGGGAGGCAAACATGTGAAACAAACTGATATGTCGTACCATTACTATAGGTATTTCACCACCCATTAAAGGAGTTTCTCGGGGTTCAGACAGGACACTGTCTGGACATTGAATTCCACGGAGTTGAGGGCACGCCAAGCGTCCATTCCTCTATCTTTGGGTGAATTGGTATAATGCTGGTCTTTTTCTGAAGTATATTCCATCAGTTCACTAAGGGACCTCCATCCAATCTGGTTCATGGGAACTACGATAGTGCCATTTGGAAAATTGCTCCTTGGCACGAAGGTCTCATAATGGATTGAGGAAACCCCTTCGTTATCTGACTTTACACCCAGATAGAATCCATGATCCTTCAGGATCCGGATTGTCTCCACAGCTGCAGGATCGCTGCATTCAAAGAGATAGGCATAAACAAAATTATTTCCTTCTTGACCTTCCTCATCTGAAGATTCACGCGCCTCCAGATAGTAATCTGGGTTTTCAGCCACTTCACCGATCACAGCCAGTGCAGCCCAGGCCTGGAGCCTGACTCTTTCCGAGTATTCCTCGGAGACTGCAGATTCAAAAAGTAAACTTGTAGAACCGTGTACCGCAAAGTGATTACGATGGATACTGGAATCCTGTGAACTGGTTGTGGGCGGATAATTCGTAACGCTACCAATTCCCCATTCCTCACTGATCGAGTCTATGACAGTCGTTTCCAAGTTGTAGGAAGCGAAAATAACATCGTGATGGGTTGCTGGATTCTGGGGAGCAGCTACCTGGAAAATGACCGTTCCAGCTCCTCCGAATTCATGCATATCCACTGTGACCGAGGGATGCACACTGTCAAATGCACGATGCATTGCCTTTCCCTCTGGTTCCATCAATTTCATGTGATCACGGTTCAGGTCAGTACCGTTCGCATTTCCTCGTGTTCCATTATCACGTCCGTCGGGGTTGACCATTACCAGGATTGCCAGATTAATCTCATCCAGAATTGGGTCTATCTCTTCAGGTATTCCTCTTGCAAAATGGCGAACCATAAGATAGGCTGAATCAACTGATGCTGGCTCGTTTCCATGCTGGGCGGCAACGAAATAGACAGTTGGAACTGAGGGATCATAATCCCCAAATTCAAGCAATAACAATGGCTGGCCGTTGATACTGTATCCAATCTCAGTGAAGTTCGTTACTCTTGGACTTTTCTCAAGTCCATAAGTCATATTGACAATATCAGAAGCCGGGGTCATATTTCCAGGAATATCGGCCCAGAGGTCATCAATGGTCAGGTCATAAACAAAAGGTTCGTCTCTTTCCTCATCATCGCCAAACAATCCCCCGGGACCGGTACATCCGGTTGTAGCCAGCACAATCATCAGTCCAATCGGAATAATTCGGTTCATTTCTGCCTGTTGGATTGAGATAATAGGGATAGATAAAGTCAGGGGTTCATTTCATAAAAAGACATGAGTGTTGAGAGTAGATCAAGCCCTGAAATTAGCTAATAGTTCATCCAGGGTTTTCTTGGGAGGTCTCAACATTTTGTCCGGTAGGTCAGCCAGTGGAGTCTCGACCAAGTTGAGCGTCTCGTCGAGTGTCGGCTTGCCGGGATTGAAATAGAGCAGCCCGGTGACGTGCTTCTGCGCGTTCTCGGCGCGGTGGAGTGCATTGAGTGCAGCTATCTCGCTGGCAGGGTCGTGTGCCTCATCAATTGTCTCGAGCCGGATGAACGAGCCGTCGTGCAGCTGCACCTTACGGAATTCGCCCGCCGGTACATCTACCTCTGTTATCGGCTCGAAGTGCGGAATGTAGTCGACGATGTGCAGTTCCTCGTCGTGCGACTTGACGTAGCCGTAGGATTTGAGCGACTCCTCATTATTGTTGAATGTCACGCAGGGCGAGATAACGTCTATCACCGCCATCCCGCGGTGTGACAGTGCGGCGCGCACTAGAGACACCAGCTGCTGGCGCGAGCCCGAAAACGAGCGTGCGACGAACGAGCAGCCGAGCGTAATCGCGAGCTTGCAAAGGTCAATCGGCTGTGTCTGGTTCGGCGGCGACTTGCGCTTTTGCGAGCCTTCCTCGGCGGTTGCCGAATACTGCCCTTTCGTCAGGCCGTAAACGCCGTTGTTCTCGACGATGTAAACCATGTTCAGGTTGCGCCGGATGGCGTGGATGAACTGGCCGATGCCGATTGCAGCGGTATCCCCATCTCCTGAGACAGCGATGAAGCTGAGGTCACGGTTCGCCATGGCCGCGCCAGTCGTTACCGATGGCATCCGTCCGTGGACGGTGTTGAAGCCGTGGCTCCGCCCCAGGATATAGGCTGACGTCTTCGATGAACAGCCAATGCCGGACATCTTGGCCAGCGACTCGGGCGGCAGCCCGTTGGCCCATGCTGCAGAGATTATCGCACTCGAGACGGCGTCGTGGCCGCAGCCGGAGCAGAGTGTCGACTTGAATCCGCGGTAGTCGTCGAGAGGCCGGCCAAGCACGTTGAGTTTTACCATCAAGCCGCCTCGAATTTCTGTATCTCAGCGCAGATTGCGTCAGTGTAGACCTGCGCGCGCGGCGGGATGCCGTCGCTGTAGGCGACCGAGCGCAGACGTGGCACCAGCTCGCTCGGCAGCTCGGCACGCATGAGTTTGTACATTTGCCCATCTCGGTTGATCTCAAGTACTATAATCATTTCGTGTCGCCTTACGAATTCTTCCACCTCGGAGTGCAGTGGCAGTGCGCGGACGCGGCACTGGCTCACTTTTAGGCCATCAGCCTCGAGCATGGCATCAATCTCCTGGATGCTGTTCTCCATTGACCCGTAGTAGATGATACCTAGCTGCAGTTCTGGCTCTTCCCGCAGGACAGGTTTCGGCAACGTGTCACGAGCCCCTTCGATCTTGCGTTTCAGCCTCACCATGTTCTTGCGGTAGTCCTCAGGCCGTTCGGAGTAGACGCCTTTCTCATTGCGGCCAGTACCGCGGGCGAGGTAGGGGGCCAGCCCGCTACCGGGGAGAGTGCGCCAGCAGATGCCGTCGCCATCGACGTCGAGATATCGCCCGTACTCCTCGAAGGCGTCAAGCTGTTCCTGCGTCCGCACCACCTTGCCGCGGTCCAGCTTTTCTGGATACGTGAAGTTGGAGCAAACCCAGTGGTTCATTCCCAAGTCAAGGTCACTGAAGCCGAAGACCACCGTCTGGAGCCGCTCGGCACAGTCAAGAGCGCGCCAGCCGAACTCGAAGCACTCCTCAGCGGTGCCGGGAATTAGCACCGGGTGCTGTGTGTCGCCATGGCTTGCCCTATAGAGACTGATAACGTCACTCTGCTGGGTACGTGTCGGCATCCCGGTCGATGGGCCGACGCGGTTCACATCCCAGATAACCGCCGGCACCTCGACGTAGTAGGCGAGCCCGATGATCTCTGACATGAGTGAAATCCCCGGTCCGGAGGTGCAGGTCATTGCGCGTACACCAGCCCAGCCGGCACCGACGACCATCCCGATTGCGGCAATCTCGTCCTCGGCCTGGATGACTGCACAGGTTGCACCGTCATCACCCGTACGCAGCTGCGGCAGGTAGTTCTCGATTGTCTCAGCGAGCGACGACGAGGGCGTAATCGGGTACCACGAGACCATCGCGACGCCACCATAGAGTGAGCCGAGCGCGACCGCGTCGTTACCCTCGATCAGGAATTTTGTTTCGTCCCGTTCCAGTGGCTCGACGCGATAGGGGTCGCGCTTCTCGAGTTTCTCGCGCACATGTTCGCGACCC
>JASMLC010000011.1 GCA_030748895.1 Candidatus Poseidoniia archaeon | reverse complement strand
GGCGATAACTGTTTCACGTCGCCGGATAGTATCCAGCGCTTCGCATAAAGTGCCGGAACAAGAAACTCCTGGAACGTGGTCTTGCTGCTTTCATCAAGGATCATGATGTCATAAAGTGGTTCCGGATCTCTCGCGGCTTTGATGTCCGGATGCTGGAGAAAACCCATTGTCGTGCCGCAGACCAGATTGGCTGAATCCAGAATGATTTTGGTGATGACATTGTCACCTTCGTCCGACCTTAATGCCTTGAGCAGATATTCTTGTGAATCGTTCCTCCGCCCACCCAGTTTATTCAGATAGTCGATGATGGATTCTCTCTCTGTGTCCTTGCGCCTCTGGAAAGTCAGCCCTCTCACAGACTTTTTCACACGGCCGATATCGAGCCCGATTCGCACCGCGATAATTTCCTTCTGGTCTTTCAATCTCTCAAGGACATTGTCAACAGCTATGTGGGTGGAGGCGCAGAGCAGGACCCTCAAACCGTTCTTGATTGCCTGGATAACAAGTTCGCAGATTGCTGTTGTTTTCCCAGAGCCGGGAGGCCCTTCCAGTATTGCGAAGTCCGGCGTTCCAGTTTTAGGCGTGGGCAGTGCGATTTGAACGAATTCGCGTTGCAAATCAGTGCCCGGTCTGCTTCTATCCGTGAGCACTTCCCACTTTGAAATTTTAGTTTTTTTAAACTGGGGCCACTTTGCAGAGTATTCATTCTCTGTGAGTGTTATGAGTGGCAGGTATTCCTTCCTTGGCGAATGCTGTAAGAAGTGAAGGGCCCGCATTTGTCGAGTTAAACCATGGGTGTTTGGGCGCAAGTATATATGTGGGGTTTTTGGAATTCTGTTAACCACCAAGACATTCTCTTTGGGTTCTGTATCAAGCACTTCTATAGAGTTTTTCCATGTTTGTTTGCCGGAACTATCTAGTATATATTTGGCTTCGTGAAAATCATCGAAAACTTTTTGTGAGGTAAGGGGGTCATCCGAATATATGTGAATCCTATTAGTGGTAATTTCGCCGTGGTTATGTTTTTCACTCTGTGATAATGGGCGGTGACTTAGCCTATCTACTTTTTCAGGAGGTTTAACCCCAAGTACTAGTTCCCATTTCAATTTATATTGGAGATTTTCCATGGTTTCTATCGCTCTCATAATATACTGTTTGATGGGGTTTAAACGATAGAAAGCGTCTGCCATGGTTTTCTCAGGTATTTCCTTACCCAGATTCGCGTAGTGTAATTTAGCCATTCACACTCCCGCATCGCGTGTCGCACTTCGGGCCAGCACGCCATCCATATAGTCCGCCGCGCCGAACGAACTTTTTGACATCCCACCGGACATATTCGAGAGCCTTGGAGACACCCACGTCGAATATGGAAGGACCATAGTCGTGTCCGCCTTCATGGTTGTTAAAGAACCGTCCGAGAGAGTCTAGCATCACATATGAACCACGCATTAGGTCATTGTCCTCGAATACCACATCCAATCCTTTCTTAATAAGAGAACGGTGCTTACACTTGAATATTTCGAATTCATCATCCTTCAGAAGAAGCGGTCCGACGCTAAGGTCGTTCTGTCCATCAATTTCCAGCACCTGGAAAACCTTCCAGCGTTCCGGTTTGAGTTCAAGTATGAACTTCGACATGTCTTCCATGTAATTCAGTTTGGTGATCACTGAGTTCATCTTCAACCGGACACCAAATTTACGGGCAAGCTTTGCATTGTCAACGGTTTGCTGAACATGCTCTCCTGTCCCTCGCCCTAGTTCTTTTTCAATCTGCTCGAATTGGCTGTCAACACTGAGTGAGAGCCAATCGATAAATTCATGGTTCTCATTCATAAAGTGTTCATTCAGTATAGTGCCATTGGTGACAATCATAGTTGTCAATCCAGCTTCCTTGGATATCCTCAGCAGATCCGGGAGGTTCCGGTTCAGTGTCGGCTCACCGCCGACAAAGGTCAACTTATCGCATCCAGCATCTCTCAACATTGGAGGTACTTGTCGCATCTCTTCCGCAGAGAGCGAAATCTTGATCTCTGGAAACCGTGCAAAACAAAACCGGCACTCATAATTGCATATAGTGGTGATTGTCCAGTTTACGGATAGCGGCTCTTCGGGCGAGGGACGCTTGTTGTGATAGCCTTGCGAGGGAGATTGGACCCACGGTACTTGGGCTTGTGATAGGACAGCAGCATCTTCCATGAATTAGACCTGCCCCGAAAACTATTAATACTTGTTGTAGGATATTCCTAATATGAGTTTGAATATTCATTTCGTCACAGTAGGGCATGCGAAGGGAGAAGCCATCTCGAAGGGGCCTGTAATCGAAACGTTTCAGAACTATCAGAACATCTCTAGATTGTATCTTCTGTGTTCGCACGAAAAAGCCATTCGAGAGATTAGCAATGAACTAAAGTTATTCAGGCGTCTGGAGGTAGTAGGAATAGAGATAGACCCCTTTAATTTCACTGATATCATCGGAAAAATAATTGAGATCCATGGGAAAGAACGGAAAATCGAACCCAAAGCAAATTTTTACGTAAATGTGACAGGGGGAACGAAGGTGATGTCTTGCGCGGCTCTTGTCGGTGCTAATTATATTGGTGCGATTGCCTACTACGTTAGAGAGGATGATGAAAAAAGCATCGAACTCACACCGCCAAAAATTCCGCCTCAGGATCTGACTGAAATCCAGAGAAAAATTGTTAAATCTGTCGATAAAAGACCTCAGACTCAAACCCAGATCCACAATACCTTGAACATAAGTATCCAGAAGGTCAATTACAACTGCAAGAGTCTTGAAGGATATGGATACCTGAACATAATGGCCCATGAAAGCGATGGGAGAGCCACCCTCATACGTCTCACACCTCTTGGAAAAGTAGCGCTCCGTGCATTTTAGTGTGATTCAATCAATAACTTAGAAATGATTATATAGATTGAAACCGTCTGCGAATTCATGAAAGTGTGGATTACGAATGTGAGTACCTCCAAGTTTGCTGGGGTCAATACTCTCTGGGCTGCGATAATGAGAGAGGGGTTCATTCCTGACCGTGTTCATTTGATCGCCGACGAAATGGTGAAGGAAAAGGGATATCTGGCCGCCGCACTGAAGGGATACCAGTGCGTACTCAACAGATACGGTAGTCAAGAAACACCAATTGTTCATGATGTTGTTGAGACTGAATTCGCTAACTTGGCCAAAAAATTGGAATCAATAGTCCATGAAGAAAAGACAAAAGGCCATACCGTTGTAATTGATATGACGCCTGGGAGAAAGTACATGTCCGCATTTGCAATGTACATGGGTGTGGGGGCGGACGTGAAACATAGGGCAGACAGAATCTACTATCTGCATGTAAAGGGCCTGAAGAACCATACGGGACAGCCCTTTCCCATGGTTCCATCAAACCTCATGACGTTGTATGATCTGAAGAAGGAGATTCTGGGGGAATGAAAAAAGATAAGACCCTGTGGAGGAATCCAAACTGCAATATCCGTGAATTACAGCTGGTTACCAATCTTCTCTATGAGAAAAAAACTCCCATTGAATGGTTCTTTCCACCGATTGGGAAGGTGGCGACATTTGCCCTCAGAAACCTCAAGGCAAAGATAATCCCTCGCAATAAGTATGATGCAAAGTTAAGGGACTTTATCTCAAAAAATCCAGGATGCAAGTCAGATATACCAACCTACTACCAGTTCATGGAGGCATTTTTCTGCGCGGGCCTCCCTCCCCCGACAAAAGCCGAGAATTTTCTAAAGTCTCCTGCGCAGAGCAGAAATACATTTCATGGGGGCAAACCTTTGTGGGTTGGTTATGACACCAGTGTCCTCCGGCGTTCCTTCCATTCCAACATCATAAATTTTCTTAAACTCCACAAACTGGATAATTCGATTGGGCATGTGGTTGCAGGAGGTGTAACCGAGGAATTGATGCAGGGGATGGACTACAAGTACAAGTTCCAGAAAGTGGAAGAGTTGGCGACTGGTTTTCCCCAAGCAGCCAACTTCCTCTACCAGCCCACCCTGAGTGCACGTCTGCACCGGATTGGAATGGCCGAGATAAAAAATATGAAAGAGAACTACGTGTTTCACGAAGCCCCGTCAGAAAAGGACGATTTGGAGATCATAAAAGGCTACGAGAAGTTCGAAGGGGATCGAAACGCGGAAATCGTATTGTTCAGCGCAGACAAGAATTTCGTCGAGATGGCAGTTCAGAAATCATTCAAAACACAGTATGTGGAATACAGTATCCCGGAGCTCCAAAAACATCTGAAAAACAATCCCATTCCCCTAGATTTCGTTTCAAGAATCATTTACTACGGGACAATGGTCTTTGGCATGACACGGCTTGGTGGGGTCGAGCTTTATTCGATTTGGCACGGAAAGAAAGTGGAGGACTGGAACCGAGGGCACATCAAAGTGAAAATTGAGGGGAACCTCGCTAAATCTTTCAGGAAAGCGCACGGTGTATTGGAGGATATGAAGAATAGAGGTTTTCTTCCTAAGAGTTAGTTTTCTAATCACGAGGTTGAATGACGGAACATAGCAAACCCAGCACCATTCTTCTCCTCCTCACTTCCCCGCCAGTCTCCACATCCACGCCACCACCACTCCGCCCACCAGCAGCACGCCCGTGAACAAGAAAATCGCGGCAGCCGGGAGGCTCGACTCATCGCCGACGACCGAGACCTGCATTTCCGTGGAGGCGAGCAGTACGCCATCGTTGCCGAGCAGCTGCAGCTCGATCTGGCGGACGCCTGGCTCGACACCTCCGGGGATGAAGAGCGTCAGCTGCTGCACCTGCCGCTCGCGCGGGGAGAGGACGAAGTCTACGGGGAGCGGCTGCCAGCCACCCGGGACGACCGCGACGATGCGCGCATTGTGCGGGACGTTGCCGTAGTTCCACACTTCTACCGGCAGCTCGACCGAATCACCCGGCTCGACCGAGACGAACGACTCTGCGATGAAGCCGTAACTCTCCTCCGGCAGGACGGTCGCGCTGAATTCTCGTTCGGCGAGCAGCTCGCCCCCGCGCCAGCACTGGAGCGTCGCGCTGGCGGTGGTGTTGGCGGGGGTGCCGTAGGGCAGCTGGAACAGCAGCTGTAGCGCCTGCGCTTCCCACGCGCCGAGGTTGTCGTAGGGGGGGACGAGACTCCAGCCCCACGCCGTGTCGCTGTGGACCTCGAGCGTGACCTCCTGCGGGCCGTTGCTCTCGCTCACCAGCGACAGCATCTGCGAGCCCGGGACGCCGTCGATCACCAGCGCGTCCCAGACGCCGTTGAACCGCGCGCCGCTGTACTGCAACGCCTCGACCGTGCCGGCCGCCTCGTTGGTCGCGCCATCGTCGTCGGTGGCGTTGACCGCGAAGCCGCCGAGAGTGCCGGCAAGCGTGCCCGCCGGCACCGCGACGCGCAGCGTCACATCCTGCTCGGCGCCGGCCGCCAGCCAGAGCACCGTCTGCGAGAGCTCGTGTTCCCAGTCGCCGCTCGCCGTCAGGACAATTCGCACCAGCCCGTCGCCGCGGTTGCGGATGGTCGCGGTGGCGGTGCCGTTCTGCTCCGGGAGCGCGCTGTCGCCGGCGACGAGCACGCGCAGCCGGTGGGTCTGGTTCAGCAGCAGCGTGTCGTTAGCGAACGCCGCTTCGCTGCCGTGCTGGAGCTGCACGTATAGCGCTCCGCTGCCGGCGACGATGTCGCCGGCGGGAGCGGTAAGCTGCACGATGACGGTGATGTTGCTCCACGCCGCCACCGTCGACGTCGCGTTCCAGCCACCGATGGTCCAGTTGGCGGGCGCCGCGAGCGCCAGCTCCATGCTGGCGAAGCCGTTGCCGTAGTTGTAGAGTGTGAGCGTGGTGTTGCGCGTCTCGGCCGGGCGGAACTCGCCCGGCAGCGCCAGCTCGATTCCAGGCTGCTCCCGCTGCTCGACTGTTAATCGCAGTAATGCGTTTGCGTTCGTCTCCTCGGCTGCGAGATTGACCGTGGTCGACAGCAGGCTGCCCGCTAGCACCTCGGGGACGGTGACGGTGACGTTGAACTCGAGCGTCGCGTACGGTCCGATGGTGAGATTAGCGGGCGCCGCGACCGCCCACGCGCCAGCCGTGATTCCGACAGCAACGCTCTCCGGCACGTTGCCGTCGTTGCGCAGCGTAAGCGTGAAGGTGATGTTCGTCCCCGGCAGGCCACTCGCCGGCGCCAGAGGCGTGACCGCGAGCAGGTGCACATCCGGTACCTCGATGTGTAGCCACACCGATACGGTGGAGTTCGCGTCAGTCTGCGATGTGATGTTCAGCCAGCCGCTGTAGTTGCCCATCAGCACCTGCTCGGGCAGCTGGAGCTCGAGCATTAATCCGACTGTTTCACCCGCAGTGGCACTGGAGTCGGCGGGAACGCTGCCGTTCCAGCCCGCCGGGAGGTCCAAGGAAATCATATAATCGTCATCGAAGACGCCAGTGTTGGTGAACAGGACGCTCGTGTTGCCGACCGAATCAGGTGGGATTATGAACGATATCTGGGGTGGCGCAGCGACACCGTAGTAGGGGCGGCCGTGGATTAGCAGGTCATCAACGAACCAGCCCTCATCAACCGAACCGAAGTCACTCGCGAAACGTAGTCGTAGTTGCACGCTGTCGAAGCCGGTCAGGTTGAAGCTGGCCTTCACCCAGCCGCCCGAGCCGCCGGCGAAGGCGCTGCCGTTCGCGGCGCTGGCACTGCCAGGGTAACCACCCTCGGGCTCGAGCAGCGTCCAGTTCTCGCCGTCGGTGGAATACTCGACTACGCCGCCGTCGTAGTTCGCCTCGGTTCGATACCAGTGTGCGAAATCAAGCCATGCCGAGTCAAAGTTTCCGAGTTCGAGTGGCGGCAGCAGCAGCACGTCGTCCATGTCATCGTTATAGCCTGTCCCAGCACCGCACCAGAGCGCACTTTCACCGCCATAGCTGCGTGTATCTGTCGTGTTCCAGAGACTGTCGTTGGCAACTGGCCACGCAAGGCCGTTCTCGAATTCCTCGAACATTATGACGACTGTAGTCGAGAACGAATGCGAGAGGGCATTATTGTCCGGCTCGTCATCATCTACCAGCAGCTCCGCCTCGAACGCATAATCCCCCCATGCGTCCGGGGTCCATGCTTCGCTCCACTCCCAGCTTCCTCCGGGTGGGAGCCACGGTACCGCGACGGTGCGCTCTACCATTCCCTCCAGGACCAGCGTCGCATTCAAGTGCTCGAAGCCAGTGTTCTCCACTACAATCTGCAGCAGTGTCGGCTGGTGAACCTCGGCCCAGGCGGGGTCGGCACGTATTATCGCCAGATCGGACGGAAGCTGCAGCTCGAACGTCATCACGTTGCCCGAGATTGATATATTGATGACACCTATGTGCGTCTCCGCTCCGTCATAGTCGTCGCTGTCCGGACTCGAGATATTGGTGAAGCCACTGGTGATATTTGCCCACGGATCACTCGACTGCTTCGGGTTGTTGTTGTTGTCGGCCTCCTCCAGGTGAACTCGCCTATGCGCGTCGTTCGACTGGCTACCGTCCTCGTCAATATGCCAGATTAGCAGGCCATGCCCGGGGAGGTAGGTGTCGTAGCCCACGTTCTGCCGGTTCTCGAGCAGGAAGTATTCGCGGCCGCCGAGGCCGTCAATAGGAATCTTCATGATAGAGGCATTGTCCTCGACACGCGAGAGGTTGTACTCCCCTTCCCCCGCGAGGGGCAGGGCAGGTTCTACCCACCCCAGGAATATCTTGGACCAGGCACAGAGCTGGGCTGGTGTGTCACCGCCATTGAGCCAGGAGCCGCCTGACATCATGCCCCAGTGCCCAATGCCTGAGGAAGAATAGTCTGTATCGTAAAGGTCCGGCAACCCGAGGTCGTGGGCGAACTCATGACCGAAGACTCCCATTGGCGTCCCCTCACCCTGCATCGCGTAGCCGCTTATGCGCGTCCCGTTGCGGTATTCGGCCGAAATCGCCCAGCGATGAGACCAGATGGCGTCGTCACCGGCGGGGCCGCCGCCGCCGTTCGACTCGTCGGTCGGCCCCGAGTGGACGATGATCAGGTGGTCAAGATTGCCGTCGTCGTCACGGTCGAAGTGGCTGAAGTTGACGAACGGCTGCGCCAGCGCGACCGCCTCGCGTACCAGCGTCTGCGCGTTACCCTGCGCTTCCGAATTCTGGAACTCGTATTCACCGTAGTAGGACATGTTCTCGCTGGCGTTGAGCCATTGCGGGACGACCGTTCCCGAGATGTTGAACTGCCCGTACGAGTTCTCGTCGAAGAAGTCCCACATCGAGCCCGCCTCGCGCGCAAACAGCAGCTCCTCGTAGTACGCGATGTCGTGGTCGCTGTCGGCCGGATAGTCGGGGAACTGGATGAGCAGCACCAGCAGGTGCGCGTCGCCAATCCAGTCGCGCTGCGCCAGCTGCGGCTGCTCGGTCTGCTGGTCCTGCGGCGGCGCGTGGCCCGGCGGCTGCGGCGCGAGGTCGTACGGCAGCGCCGGCACCGCGGCCGCTGGCGGCAGCAGTAGCAGCGCGAGTAGCGGCAGGAACAGAATTGCCCAACGCACGGAGCCGCGCATGCCAGTCAAACCCTACTCCAGTTCGGACGCCTTGAGGAAGCAGAAGGTCGAGAATGCGGAGAGCAGCGCCGAGATGATGAGGTGCTGCTTTGCAGCGTCCCATCCCTGCCACAGCACGATGAGCGCGAGGATGCCAATGACTCCGGCGAAAAAGTTGGCGCGCACCGGATCCATCCGGGCAGCGCCACGCATGTAGAACCAGAGCGAGACTGCAACCAGGACGGTGACTACTATCGCCAGCTGTAGCATATCCTTTTCGACCATGTAGATAAAGAAATAGAAGTACGCCAGCAGCGTCGTGAAGCCGGCGCCCGCAATCAGCGACAGCTTCTCACGCATCGCGTCTGACGACGCGCCCTCGGAGAAGTCGCCCCAGTTGCTCGCCGACTCGGGAGCGGAACGCGGGGCGGGGGGCGTGCCCTGACGCCGTACCGCCGGCTCGCTTTCGCGCCGCACCGGCTGTTCTTCCTCCTCTTCCTCGTCGCCGGGCAGGCTGCCGTCAATATCGGGTTCGTCCATCACTTCTCCTCACGAATAGGGATTATATTATGGCCACGGAAGTCGAACTTGACCGAGCGGCGCACCAGCCCCTTGAGCTGTAACGAGGTCAGCTCAAGCTCGCGCGAGATGTCATTGGCGAAGCGCCCCTCGTCACCAACCATCTCCATGATTTTTCCTTCGATTTCATCGAACTCCGCGGGCGTCATAAGCACTACTGTCAGCAGCTGCTCGGTCTCCTCGAAGGTGAGCGAGGTCGAGACCTGGAACGCGTTGTAGAAGGTGCGGTATGCCTTCTCGGGCTTGCCATCCTTCACTTCCCAGCGCGACTCAACCAGCTTGAATTTCTCGAAATAGGTGATGGCGGCGAACGCCTCGTCACCGAACTTCTCGGCCAGCTCACTCGTCAGAGTCCAGCCTCCCGCCAGCAGTGCGAGCACCGCACGTCGCTCGGGCGAATCCACCGACCGGAACAGGGCTACCAGCTCGGCCGGGTCGTTGATTAACTTGGTACGTTTCATATGGCTGCGCCGGTGATGGCGAGCACCGATAAAAAGGAGGGCCCTACAGCTCCATCTCGCCCGAGAGGCCGCAGGAGTCGCACTCTACCGTCTGCACCCCGCCGGTCTTCGGCACTTCCATGCGTGCGCTACAGCCGGGGCATTCGATAGTCACGGTCTCCGCGGCCGCCTTGCGACGCACCCGCTTCTTGCGTCGCCTGATGGGCGATGGTGCGGCGGCCGGGGGCGGGAGCGGGGTGGGCGCGACCAGCGGCGGCGGCGCCCGCTCGCGGGTCATGAACATGGTTCCGCCGACCATTAGCAGCACTAGCAATAGCGTCCCCGCGAGTAGCGTTGTAGCGGGGATGCCGGCCACCTCGCCGAGGTCGAGCGAGAAGCCTCCGCTGCCGCCGGCGCCGCCAGTCGTGGCCGGCAGCGCCGGCTCGGACATGAAGACGACGCAGTTGGCGGTCGACGAGAGGCTGTCGTTGTCAGTAACTCGCAGCACGACGTTGTAGAAAGGATTCTCTTCGTCTGGCGGCATGCGATCGTAGATCTTGTATGCGTCGGGCGTCGCGCCGAAGTCATCCACCTTCAGCAACACCCCTGTCGGCGACTGGAAGTCCCATTCGTAGAGGATGACCTGCCCGTCGGAGTCGCTCGCGTTGGCGCTGAAGTTCAATTCCTCGCCGACGATGCCGTCCTCAGGGCAAAGGGCGGTAACGGTCGGCGGCGACCAGACCGCCAGCGTGCGGTTGACCGAAGCGCTCCAGAAGCCGTCGGAGTCGCGCACCGCCAGCGTGACGAGGTGCTCGCCGACCGAGAGCTGCCCGAGGTAGAGCAGCATGCTGTCGCCGAGGAAGCCGTCGCGGCTCGAGTTCCAGAGGTAGGTGACCGCGTCGTCTTCGGGGTCGAGGCCGTCGCCCGAGAGCATCACCGTCTGCCCCACCAGCGCCGGGTTGGGCGAGACACTGGCGATGTAGGCGGTCGGCTGCCCGTTGACGCGCAGCGTGGCGGTGACGTTGGGCGACCAGAAGCCGTCGGTGTTGCTGATGCGGAAAGTGATGGTGTGCCAGCCGCGCGACAGCGCGCTGGTCGAGAACTGCGCCGCGGTCGAGAGCGGGCCGTCGCGTGACGACTCCCACCAGAAGGCGTTGATGGCGGCCGAGACGTTGGTGAGCGGCGTCCCGCTGCCGGTGAAGGTGACTGCGTCGCCCTGGTTGACGACACACTCGCCCGCCCCGGGGCAGGGGATGACTGGCTCGAGCGTCGCGGTCGGGAAGTCGCCAATCGCGACCTCGGTCGAGACCTCGGCGCCCCAGAGACCGTCGTTGTCCTGCACTTTCAGGAAGATGGTGTGGTAGCCCGCCGAGAGCCACGAGACGTTGAACTGCGCCTCGTTGGAGAGCCCGCCGTCGCGCGACGAGCGCCAGTAGTAGCCGACGACGTTCCCGTCCGAATCCTCGCCGCTGCCGCTGAAGGTGACGTTCCAGCCCGGCATTGCGGTCGACGGCGCTATCGAGACGATGGTGGCGTTGGGCGGCTGGTTGTCGAGCGCCGCTTCGTAGAAGAGCGCCAGCCGGTCATCCTGCCCCACCGCGAGGTATTCGCCGCGCCATGAGGCGGCGACGCAGGTGATGGGGTCCTCGACCGTCGTAGTCCAGAGTGGCACGCCGTCGGCCACCGCGAGCAGTGCCAGTTGCTTGTTGCCGCCGCCCGCCAGCAGGTGCGTCCCGACGCCGTTGGCGGCGATGTCGTCGACCGAGGTGCCGAGGCTGTAGCTCCACGCCTCGAGGCCGGTCTGCGCCGAGATCAGGTAGACCTTGCCGTCGTCGGCGCCACCCGCCAGCCAGCTGCCATTGCGGTGGACCGCGACGGACGTGACCGCCTTCGAGATGGGGTAGTCGACCAGCGGCTCACTGCTGGCGTTGGAGAATAGGTAGAGCTGGCCCGAGTTTGCGGAGCCCGACGCGACCGCCAGCAGCGGCGCCTCGCGCGCGAATTCCAAGTCATAGATTCGCGGAGCGCTGGGATAGACCCAGGACTCGTTGCCCGAGGAGCGCTCGTATAGGTGGATTTCGCCACTCTGCGTTCCCGCCGCGACCCACGTTCCGCCGGGCGAAATCGCCACCTGCAGCACGCCAATCTCGCTCAGCGAGGCGGTCCAGATAGGGGTGCTCGATTGCCGGCGGAAGACGTAGATGTTGCCATTGTAGTCGCCCGCCACGAGGTATGCGCCGTCGGCCGAGGCGTCAACGTCGGTGATGGTCATCGCCGCCCCGTAAGGCGGATTCCACTCCTTGGCGCGCTCCTCCCACAGCGTCAGCTTCTGCCCGCCGTCATTGCCCTCACCGGCGGCGAAGAGGTACTTGCCGTCGGCCGAGAGCGCCATCGGCCCCGCGGCGTCGCGCTGGAAGTTCTTCAGCGGCACCGACGAGTTGCTGTAGAACCAGCCGAGCCTGTTGCCCCAGCCCGCCGAGAGGTTGACGCCGTCGTCCGAGAGCGCGATGTCGGTCGCCGGGCTCGGCAGGATATATTCCCACTCCGGCGCCTTCTCGGCGTCGGCCCCAAGCGTGAGGTACGCCAGCGCCACGAGCAGAAGCAAGCTCGCGCCGGCGGCGCGGTGCGCCCGGCTGCCTCCCGCGTCCACGCCGCTCGCCATCGGCCGGCGAAGCCGTCGGCGTTCTTAACGGTTCGTCAAGCGCAAAAGTGCGGCGCTGCGACAGCGTAAAAAGTTCAGTGGCCGAAGATGAGCGGCAACAGGAAAAGCTCCCACGGCAACACAAGCACGAGGAGTTTCAGGTAACCAATCACGGATGTATCAAGTATAACTGATTATATTTAAAGTTAACGGCAAAATGTATTAGAGATGAAAAGTGTGTCCCACCTTTTTGCGGAAAACGGGGAAAGTGGATTAACCGCGCACCAAGTTGTAGCGCCCGCGTTGCTCGAGCGCCGCCAGCCGCTCCAGCACGCCGGCAGCGCCGCCCCACTCGCCGTACGCGGCGAGCAGCGGCTCGCGCGCCGCGAGCTCGGGGTGGTGCGCCTCGAGCGATTCGAGCAGCACCCTCAGGTCGGTCGCGCGCTGCTCGTCATCGTCGCTCGCGGAGCCAAGGCCGAAGTCTATGACGGCGAGCTGGCGCTCGCCGTCAGCAACAAAATTGCTGGTGGTTGGGTCGCCGTGGACGATGCCCGCCGCGTGGATGCGCGCCAGTAGTGCGCCGAGCTGCGGCAGCCAGCGCGCGCCGTCGGGAGCGCGCAGCGCCCGCTCGAGCGGGTCGCCCGGGAGTCGCGCCATCACCAGCGTCGCCGCGGCGGGGTCGACCGCGTAGAGCGCCGGCACAGGCAGCCCCGCCTCGGCTGCGCGCTCGAGCAGCCGCGCCTCGGCACGCAGCCGCTCCGCCACCAGTCGCGCCTCCAGGTCGGGGTGGCGGTAGCTGCGGCGGTTGCGGTGCTTCGCGACCGCGGGGCGGCCGTGCCACTCGCAGGCCGTGACCACTGCCTCGGCGCCGCGCGCCTCTAGCGCCACGATACCTCCGCCATGTCGGTGCGGAAGCGCTGGTCGACCTTGTCGTCGACCGGTCCCGCCTCGTAGCCGCCGGCGCGCATCACGTGGCCCAGCCACGCAATCATCACGCCGTTGTCGACGCACAACGCCTTCGTGGGGGCGAAGCAGGCAACGTCGCGCTCGTCCGCCATCGTCGTTGCCATTTCGCGCAGCCGCGCGTTGCAGGCGACGCCGCCGCCGAGCACCAGCTCGGTCTTGCCGGTGTGCGCCAGCGCGCGTTCGGCGACTTCGCACGCCATCGCGAACGCTGTCTCCTGGATGGTGTACGCCAGCCGCGGCAGCGGCATCCCGTCGGCGAGCTTTCGCAGCGCCGCGGTCAGCAGCCCTGAGAACGCCAGGTCCATGCCCTTCACCGAGTAGGGCAGCGGCTCCAGCTCCGGCCCCTCGGCCAACGCTTCGAGCTTCGGGCCGCCGGGGAACTCAAGCCCCGCCTCGCGGCCGAACTTGTCAAGCATGTTGCCGATGCCGATATCGAGCGTCTCGCCGAAGACGCGATAGCGGCCGTGAGCGTAGCCGATGACCTGCGTGTTGCCGCCGCTCAGGTAGAGCAGCACCGGGTCGCTGGCGCCCTCGAGCAAGCCAATCTCAAGGTGCGCAACGCAGTGATTCACCCCTAAAAACGGCAGTCCGTGGGCGTGCGCCAGCGCCCGTGCGGCGGTCGCGCCGGTGCGCAGGCACGGCCCCAAGCCGGGGCCGCGCGCGTAGGCGACCAGCGCCAGCTCGGACGGCGCCAGCTTCGCGTCAGCGAGCGCCTCGCGGACGAGCCCCGGCAACGCCACGGCATGGTGGTTGGCCGCCTCACGGGGGTGGATGCCGCTCCCCGCCGGCGGCGTGAAGGTCGCCTTGCGGTCGGCCATGATTTCCCCGTCAGGCGATACGATGCCGACAGCGGCGGTGTGTGCGGTGGACTCGATGCCCAGGACGGCGTCGCTCAATCTTCGGCGGATTCGTCGCCGGATTCGTCGTCGGCGCTTTCATTATCGGCCGGTTCTTCGGGCTCAGCGTCGGCCGATTCAGCCTCGGCCGCGTCGGCGTCCTGTTCCTCCTCGCCCAGCAGCGCCCACGCCGCACCGCCCGCCAGCGCCAGCAGCAGCAGCAGTGCCAGCCACGGCTGTTCCTCCTCGGCTACGGGCGCGGTCGAGGCGACCTGGATATGGCTGTTGGTGCGCAGGTCGGGAAGCGGCATGGTGCGGTCGTCGGCCAGCACGCTCACGACGAGGAAGCCCTCGAGCGAAACCTTCCACGCCAGCGTCACCGTCCCGCTGCTGCGCGGCTCGAGCGCGACCCAGCCCGAGGCATAGCCGCTGATGTTGTTGACCGCCAGCAGCACCCCGAAATTCAGCGTGTAGTCGGTCGGGTTCTCGATGGTGGCGTTGATTGTCAGCGTGCTCCACTTGGCGACCGACTGCCCCGGCGTGACGGAAGCGCCATTGACCGAAAGCTGCAGGTCGCTGAAGCGAATCTGCGAAGTGTCGGTATTGACCACCAGGTCGAGTTGCAGGTTATCGGAGATGCTTCCGCTCCAGCTCCCGCTCAGCGAATAGAGGCCGAAATATTTCTCGGCGAAGATGGTGGAAAGCGTATCCTGCCGCACGCCGGCGACCACTTCGTATTCTCGCGCCCAGAGGACACTGCTGCCGTCGCCTTGTGGGTCGCCGATATCAACCGTCTGCCCTTCCGCATCTCGCTGCACGACGTGGACACCCTCGAGCAGCGCGCCATCGCCATCGTGGACGGTGACCGTGAGCCACCACTCCTGCGTACGGTCGACGGTGCAGTTGACGTAGCTGGTGTCGAGCAGCGTTGGCGAGGTGCCAATAGCGCGCACGCCAACCGCGTAGTTGGCGAGCTCAATGCTGTCGCCGAGGAACGTTGTGTCCTCGATGAAGAGGCCAATGTCGTAGATAGGGCTGAGGCCGCTACTGGAAACGTCAAACATGCTGGCGTTGCCCCCCACCATCCAGAAGCGACCCTGTGAAACCGTGACGTTGCTCAGCGCCAGTTCGCCCTCGTCGAGGACGACGCGGAACTGCGCCGAGGCGTTCGCAAGGCTGGAATAGTACTGCTCATAAGAGGAGGAATTCGCCGGGTCCTGCTCGACCATCTGGTCAAGTACCAACTGGTAGAAGCTCAGGTTCCCTATCGCGTTCATGGAACAGTCACTGACCGTCAGCGACCCTCCCGGCTGGATACGAATCTCTCCCTCACCCGAAGTGGAAGCCATCTTCATTCCCAGGGTGCAATTATCGAGCACCAGCTCTCCAAAAACCTCGATGTTTCCCTCAACCTCGAACTCGCCATCGGCGAGCATCAGCGTCTCGTTCGCAGCGACGGTCAGGTTCCGGTAGTCCGGCTGCGCGCTGGCGCCCTCCGCCAGCAGCAACGCGCCGCCCAGCAAGACAGCCAGCGCAACGACCTGCAGCACTCCAGCCCCGAATCGCATCGCGGCGCGAGCGGCGGCGGGATATAAGTCTCTCGACAGAGAGTTAAAACCCCGGCCCCGTGGGGCGACGATGCAACGGGAAACGGCGACGCGGAGCGCGCTCAGACCGGCCGTGGCGCTGCTGGCGCTGGCGCTGTTCGTGGCGCAGCCGGGCGGGGCCGACTGGGACCCCTACGTCAGCCACCCCGGCAATATCCCTGACTTCCACAACTTCACGACGCCGCAGCTGGCGCCGGGCGGCAGCGGACCCTTCACGCTTGAAGTCACGAACCGCTACGCGGAGCCGCTCGAGAACGTCGTCGTCACTATGGAAATCTACATGCGTGCTGATATCGACGGCTCGGAAACCATCGACTCCGTCGCGGCCGACGCGCGACCGCGCGTTGAGGAGGGCTGCTGGACGCGGCTCCCCGACGGAGAACGCGAGTGCGCTGCGGCGCCTGCACCGCAGCGCGCGACCTTCAGCCCGGGAACGCTGGCGCCGGGCGAGAGCGTGCACTTCACGGCCGACATCCAGTCGACCGAGGAACGGTCGTGGCTGCGCTGCACGCTGCTCGGCAGCCGCTGCGAAACCGGCACGGCGGAAGGAACCTATTTCGTCCGTTTCAGCTTCGAGTTCGACCACAACGGGACCGCGCGCAGCATGCTCTCGCGCGGCCATTGGAGCATGGCCGAATGGGAGGCCGCCACGACCGACGTCCCCGACGGGGCGCCCGGTAACATCAACCTGACCGCACTGGGGGTGGACGGGGTGATTCCCGACTCGAGCTTCGGCGTCAAGGAGCCGATTCCCAAGTGGCCGCTCTACGTCATGATTGGGCTGACAGTGATGTTTGCCGGACTGGCGGTAGTTTTCTACCTTGAAGAAGAGGGTACCTACCCCGGGCTAAACAAATGGCTTCAGCAGCAGCGGGGCAAACTTAACCAGCTTCGGCTGCGCCTTAAGCACCGCGAACGCCGCCCTTGAGGCGTAGTCCAGGTCGCCCGCCTGCCGGATAGCCGTCAGGACTTCGGGGTCGCCCAGCATCCCGATAATCTCCGCCAGCTGCTCGTCGTCCAGCGCTAGGAACGCGCGCCGCAGCCGTGCCCCCAGTTGCAGCTCGCCAGCGATGCGGTCGCGCAGCATCTGCTGGTAACCCGCCAGGCGACTCGCCGAGCCGTCGCCCGCTTCGAGCGCCGCAATGGCGGTCTCGGCCGCCGCGTCAGCCGAAACGAGCCCGGTGTAGATGCCGCCGCCCGAGGTCGGCTTCGCGAGGCCCGCCGCGTCGCCGGTGAGCAGCACATGGTCAGCGAAGGCGGGCTCGCGCAGCCCGAAGGGAATCAGCCCGCTGACGCGCGCGGTCAGCTTGGCGCCGTCGAGCAGCCGCGACGGCGCGCCCCTGCGAAAGTAGTCGCGGAAGAACTTGCGCGGCCGGTGCGGCAGTGTCGTCGCAACGCCGAGGCGGCCGGTATCGCCGCCGGTCGGGATGGCCCAGCCGAAGAAGCGCGGCGCCAGCTCGGAGCCGACAAAGAGGTCGACATAGCCGTCGCGCGCCGCGTAGCCGCTGATGTCGCCCCCGAAGGCGGCCATCACTTCGCGCTTGTTGTGCAGCCCGGCATCGCGCGCCACCCGCGAGGCGGGGCCGTCGGCACCAATCAGCAGCCGCGCTCGCACCTGCCGCGGGCCATTTGGCCCCTGCAACTCGGCGACCATCCCGCCGTTCTCGCGCCAGCCGCGCGTGTAACGCGTCGAGGTCCAGATTTCGGCGCCCGCTTTTTTGGCGCGCTCCGCGATTGAGCGGTCCAGCCCGGGACGGTCAATCACCAGCGCCTTGGTCTCGGACGCTTCGAACTCAAGGTAACTGTCGTGTGGCCCCCAGACTCGCGCGCCGCGCATCTCCTGCAGCACCGGCAGGCGGTAGCCGAGGTAGTCGAGGGTGCGCGGCGTTACGAGTCCGGCGCACTGGCACGGGTCGCCAACGCGCGCGTCCTCTTCCGCGATGGCGACGGAGTAACCCGCCTCGGCCAGCTTCCACGCGGCGCGGCTGCCGGAGGGGCCGGCGCCGACGACCAGCGCGTCAATCACTCTTCGAGCGAAACCAGCTGGATTTCGGAGCCATCTACAAGACCTGCGTCAGCTAGCGAGAGGCCTGAATCGACCGCCTCGCCGTTCACATGTACCGCAAAGTTGGCGTGCGGGAGCGGGAACTTTCCAACGCAATTCTGGACCAGTCGCTCAACTGGCATGTTAGAGGGTACCTTCACGTTCGCGGTCTTGCCATCAACCGCTGACTGAATCGCGAGCGCAATCTTGACTGGAGGTGCCTCGGCCGCTTCCGGCGCTGCATCATCTTCCTCGGGTACCACAGCAGCTCCCCGACGCATGCGGCGGGAAACAACTATCGGCACCGCGATCGCCAAGACGGCGACAAGCATCAGCGCCACGAAGTGGTAGACCTTGAAGCCGGTGCCGCGCACCAGTTCACGGCTGAAGACATCCAGGGCAGCAATCTCGCCCACTACTGCGGGCTGGATGACTGCGACGTTCTCTTCAAATTCGTCATTGGAACTGTCAGTCTGGTCTATCTCCCAGTTGCCACTGCCAACATCAAGTTCATAGGTGAGGAGCAGTGAGTCCTTGTCCTCGTCGGGGAATTTCCAGGTGAACTTGACTTCAATCTCGTCACCCTCATTGATGTCGCCGCTCACCTGCGTAGTGATTGTGCCACCAACACCGTCTTCGAAAACCACCGAAAGCAGCTGACTGCCAGTCTTCCAGTCGGCATTGCCCTTGTTCTCGATTACCACCGTAATCTCGACATCGTCACCCACTTCCGGTACGCGCGGGTCCATCTTCACTTCCTTGATGAAGAAATCGGGCAGGATTTCGAACATGACCTCAGCGCCATCCTGCTGGAACGCGTCGCCGCCCACCGGATAGATGTTATCGCTGTATCGCTTCAGCTCGTCGTACAGGTGATCGGTCTCGGTACCGGCGCCGTCACCCTGCTGCTCGCAGTCAAAAATGTTGATGCTAACGTCGCTACAGCTCGGGTTTACCTCAGCACGGAAGGTAGTCCACTCACCGCTCACCGCCTTCCAGCGGAAGCGGATGGTCTCAGTCGCGCCAGCATCGATGCTGAACTCGACGTGGTCTTTGGTACCACGGTCCTGGAGGATAACACCACTTTCGTCGCTGCTGTCAGCTGTAATGTACAGCCGCGCATTATCGACGTCAGCGGCGCCCTTGTTGACCACGGTCGCCGTGAAGGTGACCTGATCGTCGACGTTGGGCGTCTTGGACGTGAGGCCCGCGAAGCGCGAGTCAACGCGCAGGTCGCTTATGGCGAGGTCGGGCTTGATGCGCAGCAGTTCGGAGTAGCGTGCGTCGTTGTTGTTCTCGTTGGTCTCGAGAATTTCGCCGTTGTCGACGTCATCCTCGTCGTAATCGACGCGTACCTCCACATACCACTCGCCACCCTCAATGATCCAGTCGTCTGATGCAAGCGACTTGGTCGCGCCCGCCTTCAGGTTGGTGCTCTTCTTGTAGAGTGAATAGATGTAGGTGTTCTTGCCCTCGTCCAGCTCGAAGCCCTTGTTAATCAAGTCATCGATATCATTCTGATCTTCCGGTACCTTCTTGGGGTAGTAGAAAATCTCCACCTGCACGTCATCCGCGTCAGCGATACCACTGTTGGTGACCTCGACAAGTACGGTTACTGTGTCGCCATCCTTGATAGCGGAGGCATTGCCAACGACGCCGTCAGCCTCCAGCTGGATGTCGCTGGCGGCCAGGGTTATGTCGGAGCGCTGGACTTCAACGGTCAACTCGAACTCCTGCCGTGCACTGGGATCATCCTCCGTGTTACGGACCGAGATAGTGAGGGTGTAATTGCCCTCGTCAGCCCCATCGTCAACGTCTACGAAGATCCACAAATCGTCCAGCTCGTCTGACTCGATTTCAACGCCCTGTGAAGTTGACCAGGGCTGTGTCTTGGAGCTGTCCTGGTAGAAACTAACCTCCCAGTCATCATCAAGCGTTGACTCGACTTCGGGGATGAAACTGTCCGGGTGCGTGCCGCTGTTCTCCAGCTTGACCTTGAACTTGACCATGTTCTTCGTGGAACTGCCAGACGCCTTGTACTCAGGAGATATCTCCTTGGAAGGGTCAATCACGGTCGCTGTCAGGCCGCGCTGCGGGGCACTAATCTGCAGTGTCAGGGTAACGGACTGTGAAATATCCTCTTCAAAGTTCTTGACCGTAACCGACATTGTGTAGTTGCCCTCATCAACCTCATCCGGATCAACCTCGACAATGAACCATAGGTCGTCGGTCTGGCCATCTTCGATTTCCTCACCGGAGGAAGACCACTCGTCACTGCTAGAAGCCGTGTTCTTGGTATAGAAGTCAGTGCTCCAGCCAGTGCCCAGGACATCGTCCAGCTCAGCAATGAACTTGTCATCGTGGCTGCCACTGTTCGTGATTACCACCTTGAAACGGGCCGTATTCTTCTCGGTATCACCTACCTCGGGTGCGAGATTCAGGCTCGGCTCGTCCGCGGAAAGAGTGACACTACGGGTCGGGTCACGTACCTCGACCGTCACGTTGGTGACGACCGCTTCGTCAGCACCGTTGCGTGCCTTGGCCTCGATAAAGACGGTGTAGTTACCCGGTTCAGTCTCCACGTCGGGCGTGATACAGAGGTAGACCTTCTTCGAATTGCTTGCACCCACCGAACCAGTGAAGGTGCCGGAGCAGCTTGAAGATCCATGAACGGAAGCCTCCCAATCGTCAGGGAATGTAGAGCCGGAACCGCTCACCTCCACATCAATTGTGTCCACTTTGTTACCCAGGTTCTTGACATCGAAACTGAATTTTTCCTGGCGTTCACTAGCACTTGTCTCGGTTGAGGGATAGGTGATGACAGTGCTGGCGCCCTGCGCGGTGAGCTCAGCACCATAGATTTGCTGGATACTGGTACTGAGAGAGACTATCTCCGACTGGCTGCCATCACCCGTGGTCGCCTTGGCTATTACCTGATAAGTGCTGGATTCCAGAGCAGTCTTATTTGCGCCAGTAGCAACGTTGTACTCCGGAAGAGATACCTGGACACGGACTGTCTTCTGCTGGTTCACTGTCAGGTTCAACGAATGCGTATTGGTCCCGGTCTCCACAAAGGTAGCCCATTTGCGGAGGTCACTTTGGAAGGTCAGCACGACTGTATCAACATCGTTACCCACGTTCTTGACATTGAGATCGAAATAGGCGATGTCGCCCGGTTCAGCCTGTGAAGTGGATGAATCAGCTGTTATCTCAACTTCGAGTTCTTTCTTCTCGACGTCTATATAACGTACAACCGAGTCGACAGCAGTCGTGTTGTCGACCGAAGTAGCGTTCACCAGGATTTCGTAGGCACCCTCGGTCTTGGGCTGCGCATCGGCTGGCACCTCGACCGTTAGGATTACATCCGCCGAACCACCAGCGGGAATCGTGAGGCTGACGTTGGAGAGCGAGCCCCAGCTGACACCGACCTCGCCGCCCAGTTCAAGGTCGAAGGTGTCCTCGCCAGTGCCCTTGTTCTTGACGGTAATCGAAAATTCCAGTATGTCGTTGGCCTCGGCCGCCTTTGTTTCCGTACGGGGCAGCATCTGCACCTCGTAGCGCTGGCTGACATCAACCTGGATGGTTACGTCGTGCGTCTCGGAAGCCTCGTCAGCCGAGACCCCAGTAACCGTGATGTAGTAGGAATCCTTGACCGCGTCTTCCGAAACAGTCACAGTGAGGGTTACGGTCCGGTTTTCTCCCTCTGGAACTTCGACTGAGGGAGTTATGTCAGTTACCCAGCCGGTCGCATTTTCGGGGCCGGTGACCTCTAGGTCAATCGTGTCATCGCCAGTGCCCTTGTTGTCAAGCAGGATGTCAACAGTGAAGGTGTCCTCCGGGTCCGCCTTGGTGTAGGTCAGCACGGAGGTCATGCGGAACTCGTAGTACTGGTTGACTGTGGTAATCGTGGAAGCAGTTGCATTGACATCAACATCCTCGTCCTTGGCACCAACCGAGATAGCGGTGATATTGACGTAGAAAGCCTGGTTGTCCTCCTTCTCCTTGATCGCGACCGTCAGGTTCACCGGTGCATCCTTACCGGGACCGATGTCGATCTCGGTCTCATTGAAGTTGGCCGTCCAGCCCGTAGGCCACTCGTCAACTGAAAGACGGATGGTGTCGTCGCCGGTGCCCTTGTTCTTGACAATAATATCATACACAACTGAGCTGTCGGCGTCGCCGCTCTTCTGGGCCTCGTTAATCAGCAAATCAACCTGGTATTCCTTGTTTACCGTCACAGTCACTATGGTAGTATCGTAGACATCGGAGGATGCCTCGTCGGAAGAGCCGTTGACGATAATGGTATAGTCGCCAAAGTTAGCCTCCTCATCGATGTTGACGGACAGATTAACACTAGTAGACTCCCCAGCCTCGAGATCTACATCCTCGACTATTGAACCCCAGTCTGGGTTGTCGCCCTCCAGGGCAAGGTTGACGGTATCATCGCCGTTGCCCTTGTTCTTGACCGTGATTGTGTACGATACAGATGCTCCAGGGTCTCCATTCTTGGTCGAGTCACCTGAAACGGAAACGGAGACCTCGTACACCTGCTGGACGTTCAGGAAAACAGCGCGGTTCGCCTTAGTAGTAGTATCCTCGGAGGTAGCCCGGACAGTAATCGAATAGCCGTTCTGCGCCAGTGTCCCGTCGGGAGCAGTGACGCGCAGGGTAGTCTCGTCGCTCTCGCCGGCTGCAAGGGTGAAGGAAGACTCGGCGAGGGTACCCCAAGTAGCGTTTCCGCCGTGGAGCGAGAGGGTGATGTCATCCTCGCCGTTACCATCATTGGTAATGTTGATAGTGTAGGAGACCTCCTCGTCCGGTGGCGCCGACTGGGTATCCCCCCCACTCACCTTCAATTTCGGCTCGAAGTCTTGCAGGACCGTGGTGCGAGAGGTGTAGGTCTTGTAGACCGAGGTGTTTTCCTGCGAGGAGACCTTGACCCTGATAGTTACCTCCTCATCGGCCACAGCATTCGTGGGCGCCTTGATGACCAGTACATCGGTCAGGTTGATGCTCTCGTCTACGTCCAGGCTGCTGATTTCATCACTGTCAAGCGAAGCTTCCCAGCCCTTGTCGTACCAGCTGCCGTTCTCGATTTCGAGGTCGTAAGAATCGACGGCATTGCCCTTGTTAGTCACTGAGAAGGAGTAATCGACTCGCTTGCCAGCTTCAACATCCTCGGCGCTGGAGCCAACCTTGACCACGTTGAGGTCAGGCAGCTTATTCACGCGCACGGTAACCGTAACGGATGTCGCTGTACTGCTATCCTCGGACGTGGCGAACAGGCTAATACTCTTCAGCCCGGCAAGAGCATTGATATCTGGAGTTGCCGAAAAAGATATCTCGGTTGACTCATCCTTGTCAAGCGTGACACTTCCAGGAAACACAAACGACCAATCATCCGTCCCGGAGCTGGTCTGACTGAAGGTGATGGTATCTTTGCCATTGCCTTCATCATTGAACACCTTGACGGCGAAGGTCACAGTGGCATCCGGGTCCGCATTCTGCGTGGTTGTACCATTAATCGTGAGGGTGTTGCCATAGACCTGGTCCACCTTCGCAGTCACTGACTTACTCGTGGCACCGGCATCAAGCGTAATAGATTCCGTCTTGAAGGTAACGAATTCAGTGATGTCGGCCGGAGCATCATCCCGGTCGCCAATTTCGACATAGAGTGTGGCGGTCTCAGACTGCCCGTCCTTGACATCAAGTGATGTAGGAAGGATATACTCATTCCAGCCCGCCCTGGTTGTACTTGTTATAGTGAGGTTATAGGAGTCATCATTATCACCAGTGTTCTCTACAGTAATTGTGTAGGTCAGTGTTTCATCGGGCTCGCCATTTTGGGTAGATGGTGTGACTCCGACTGTGAATGACTCGCTCGCTTCTGCTGATGGCATGAATACGAGCATGGCTAGCCCCACTGCAAAGAGCAGCGCGACCCTTACAGGCGTGTTCAGATTGGTATTGTGCATATTACGCACCGAGATTTAGACAAACACACCCCATATAAAGGTTGCTAAATAACTATAAATAATAGTTACTAATTATTATTTCATGAGCAGCTCCTTTTCGCTCCCAAAACTGCTGGTTGCACAGATTGGCGCCCTTGTCGCTTCAGGCCATTTCAGCAGCCGCTCCGACGTAGTAAAGGAAGCGCTGCGGTTCTTCCTCGAAGAAAAACAGCACTTCCGAACCGCTGCGGCAGTCGAGCTCTACCGCCGCGGCCAGGCAACGCTGACCAAGGGCGCCGAGATTGCCTCGCTACGTCCCGAGGCGTTTCGCGAAATCCTGCGAGACCAGGGTGTTGTACTGCCAGATACGGTCGAGTGGGAATCAATCGAATAATTTAAATATGAATCGTCGAGAAAAGTGGGACTACCATACTGCACTCGCCTGGCTTGATGAACTAGGTGAGGCACAGGTTAAGCCGGGGCTGGCGCGCATCCGCCAGCTTATGGCCGCGCTCGGCGACTCGCAGCAGCAATTGCGCGCAGTCATCGTCGGCGGTACCAACGGCAAGGGCAGCACCTGCTGGCTACTCGAGGAGGCCCTCTGCCGAGCTGGCTTCCGCGTCGGCTGCGGGACTTCGCCGCACCTGCATAGCGTGCGCGAGCGGCTACGGCTCGACAGTGTGCCCGTCGGCAGGGCCGATTTCACGGCGCTAGCCGCCGAGGTGCAGCGGGCGTGCTGCGCGATGGCAGAGCACCCCAGCTACTTCGAGGTACTGACTGCGATAACGCTGGTGTGGTTCGCCCGGCGCGAGGTCGATGTCGCCATCCTCGAGGTTGGCCTCGGCGGCGAACTCGACGCAATGAACGTCGTTGACGGTGAGGTGGCGGTGCTGACAACACTGGCGCTCGAGCACACCGACTGGCTCGGCGATAACCTCGAGGCGATTGCGCGCACCAAGGCCGGTATCGTGCGGCCCGGGACGCATGTTATCACCGGCTGGCTCCCGGAATTCCACCAGTTCATCCCGCCCTGCGCCAGCCTCACCAGCGGCGATTCGGCGCGCGAGTGGGCGACGCTGGCGCTCGAGCAGCTCGGTATCGCGGCCGAGGTAGGCGAGACGCGGCCACCGGGTCGGCGCGAACGGGCCGGGAATATTATGCTCGACTGCGCGCACAACCCGCACGCGCTCTCGTGGCTGCTGGCGCGTATCGTGGAGCCGGCGGTGGTGGTGTTTGGGTGCCTGCGCGACAAGCCGCTCGCCAAGATGCTGGCGCTGCTACCGACTGGGACGGAGCTACTGGTGTGCGCGCCCGACTCGCCCCGCGCACGGAGCGCAGCCGCAGTCGTCGCGGCGGCCGGGAAACTGGGGCGACGCGGCCGCGCCTGCGACTCGGTAGCGGAGGCGCTCGAGCTAGCGGGCGAGCGCCCGACGCTCGTTGTGGGGTCGAGCTATCTCGTCGCTGAAGCGCGTCGTGACCTTGGGCTGCCGGGCAGCGATGAACCCTAATATCACCCGGTACTCGGCCCGTGATGAGACTGGCTTCCGCGACCGCGGTGCTGCTCCTGCTGGCGGCCGGCTGCCTCGACGCGTCGCCTGGCGGGGACGACGGTGATGACGGCAGCGTCATCGCCGCTCCGGCCTGGGAAGCGGGGCAGTGGTGGACTTACGCGGTCGTGATTCCCGAAGCGGAAGTGGTGACGACGATGGTCGTCGGCAACGTTGACGAGACCGACTACCACCTCGGCTCGAGCCAGCTGGTCGACGCGCAGCGGCACGCGGTGCTGAACCACAACCCGGCGCTGGGGCGCGTCCGGGTGGCGGACATGGCGCTCTATGAGAAGAACGAGCCGCAGCTGCTGCTGCAATTCCCGCTCGAAACGGGCGCCAGCTGGAACTTCACGCTCTTTGGCGTCGAGCGCTTCGACGCCAGCGTGACGGCTGTCGCCGACGGACGGGCGACCGTGGCGGCCGAATCCCCGTCAGGCGACCGGCTGGAGTATGTCTACGACCGCGCCAGCGGCTGGCTCTCCAGCTTCGTGCGCAGCGACGGCGACGGCGAGCTCCTGCGGATGACGCTGGTCGAAGCTGGCTCCGGCTTCACGGGCGAGGCGTGGTTCTGTCGCGGCGGTGACCTGTACGAGGGCGAGTTCTCGGGCCCGGATTTCGAGTTCTACGACACCGCCTTCGCCAACGACGGACATGTGCGCTACGGACCATGGAACTACGTCGTCTACTGGCTCGAGGCGGATATCGGCGGCTCCGGCAGCGGCGAGTTGGTGCTGCGCGACCACGACGGGGAGCAACTGACCGAGGTGTTTACGCCGGGCAACAGCTTCCAGGAGCTGGGAGTCGTGACTGGCGCCAGCGGCAACTGGACGCTACAGGTTTCGCTGAGCGGCAACGCCAACGTACGGCTGGTTGTCGCTGGCGCGATTGAGTACGGCTGGACGCTCTGACGGTTAACGCACGAAAAGCCGGTACTTCTGCTCGGGCTCGCGAACTTCGTGCTCGATGCGAGCGGCGATTAACTTCTCGGGATGCCGCAGGTTGGAGACTTTCTCCTCGACCTCGGCGAAGCTGGTGTAGGGGCGGTGCGCGAGGACTGCCTCCATCGTCTTCTTGCCCAGCCCGGGCAGAAGCTCGAGCGAGTGGTAGCGACGCGAAATCGGTCCGGCATGGTTGTAGAACTCAATGAACTTCTCTTCCTGTTCGAGAACCAGTTCCTCCAGCAGGAACCCCAGTTCCGACTGCGCAGTGTGCGTAAGCTCGGAGTAGCTGACGCGGGCGCGGACCCGCTCAATCTGCTTGCGCTCATCGGTCTCCTTGCCGATGAAGACGCGGTCGCCGATATTGATTACGGCTCCCGGTATCGGCGCCATCTCGAAAATCTTGAACTCGTCAACACCAAGACCGTAGATAATGGCCTCACGGCGAAACTGTCGTCGGTCATCCGGGCGGCCTTCCGGCAGGATATCCAGCACGCACGCATACTCCTCCATCGCTACGCCTCCGTGTTCTCCTGAACCGCCGCAATAATAGCTTCGATTTCGTCGTTCCCGACCGAGAAACGCTCGCGCGCAAAAATCGCGCGCACGTCGTCGGGGTGGGCCGGCAGGATGTCCGCAATTTTGGCGGCGTAATATGCATCAACATGCTCGAGTCCGTCGAGCGCCGCCATCACCGCCTCCGCCTTGGGACGGGTGATGCGAGTCAGGTGGCGCACGTGGTCCAGCGCCAGCTTGTGTTCGTACTGGATTTGCTCAATCAGGTTCATGCGGTAGGACCCGCACTCCTCGCAGGCAGGGCCTGTCGGGATTTCGGGCGCCGCCTCCGCCTCTTCGCCTTCCTCGCCCTCGGCCGCTTCGGCATCTGGCTCGGGCGCGGGTTCCGGCTCTGGTACAGGTTCTGGTTCCGGCTCTTCGTCCGGGACTGCCTGGAAATGGCCGCAGTCGACGCAGCGCAGGCGGTTCTCGCGAACGCCCAGCTCTGCTTCGAGCAGTTCTTTCACTACGCCCAGCGGCACCGGCTGTGGTTCGTCCATGGTTACTTCGCCCGCCTCAGGTGCTCTGGTCGTATAATTAGTTGCTTCACGGCGTCGCCCTCCTTGGCGCTCACGACGCACGCCTTGCCCTGCATCCCGGTGACTGTGCCGGTAAGGCCGTGGAAACGGTGGTGCGGCTGCCCACCCTGAATCGAGGGGTCAATCACGATGTTGACTGACTCGCCCACGCCATACTGCTCGAGTATGCGAGTAATCGGAGAGAGCCCGCGCTCACGCTTGGCCCGGGTGAGCTTTTTGCGTGACCCGCTGCGAAGTCCCTGCGACCGTTTCATGTTTCTGGCTCCTCCAGATGCAAGTGCAGGACATCCAGCACTTCCACCCGGCATTCGGCCTCGACCAGCTCGGCGAGGCTGGGCGACGTGCGCCCGCCATCGCCACTCACCAGTTCCCGGATGTAGGTCCCATGCTGCGCGCGGATTTCCAGTTCGGCAGTCGCGCCGTCGACGGAAAGCAGTTTCATGCTCTCAACACGGCGCGGCCGGACCAGGTCCGCTCGTCGATGGGACACCCGGGTGGGAGTGCGCTGTTCGACGACCTCGCCGGCCAACCGCTGCGCGCCTTTCTTAAGCCTTTCGATTTCGACTGGCGAGTCGCAGCGGATGTCGACCCGGTAGGTCTTGTCGCAGACCGTCTCCTTCAGCTCCGCGACGCGCGACCGCGCGACCCACGTCAGGTCGTTGGCGGTGATATGGCCGTCGGCAGCGGTATTGATTTCCTTTTCGAGCGCCGGCAGGTCGAGGCTACGCACCTTCGGCTGCCGCAATTCGAGTACAAACGGCCGCCCCGTACCGAGCATCGCGGCGTCGATATCCTCGCGCCCCATGCCGTGGAATTTATCTTCGGCTGCGCCGGCCGCCGCGAGCAGCGGACCAGCGACCAGCGACTGGACCGAATCGGGATACATCTGGCCGCTGCCGTCGCACTGCTCGCAGCCGCGGCCGCGACAGTGGCGGCAGGGCCAGCGCGTCTGCGGGATAGTGCGGTCCGCCTTGGTGTAGCGGCCTTCGATGAAGAGCGAGCGGATTTGCAAATCAACGGTGTCGTAGCGCGTGTCGACCACGATGACCGCGTCCGGGCTGTCGCGCTGCGGCTCGAGTCCGCTCGCATCGGCGACGCGTGAGCCGATTTCACGATTCAGCTGCGACTTGAGCGGCTCGCCGTGGTTACCGAGCTCGGCCTGCAACTCCTTCTCGCGCGACAGGATTTCGGCATCGACCAGCGTGCCGACCTGGAAAGTTTTCAGTTCAACGCCCCCAACGGCGTCGAGCGCCAGTTGCGCCAGCGACTCCACCTCGCCACAGAGCCCCGCGCAGAGGCCGCACTCGTCCGGCGTCGGGGCGGGCGCACCGCCGTGGAAGAACGGCGCCGCGCCCGTCTCGTCAGCCGCTTCTGCCAGCATCGCGCGCGTCGCGAGCAGCGCCTCGCCCCGGGCGCGGTTGCTCAGCCCGTGGCCCAGCCGGGCAGCCAGCCGGCCGGTGCAGCCGGGGCAGAGCGAATGCTGTTCCGCCAGTTCCGTAATCGCCTTGAGGTCCACGCCCGCGCGCACCTGCCGGCCGCTTTAAGCGCGCGGTTCGAGCACGGCGCGCAGCTCCGCCGGGCGGTCGGTCGCGATGCCGGCAACGCCGGCGGCCGCCAGCCGCTCCGCGTGCGCCGGGTCGTTGACGGTCCAGGCCAGCACCGGGAAGCCGGCGCTGCGCATGCGGCGCAGGAATCCGAGCCGCAGCAGCCGCCAGTTGGGCGCGACGAAACGGGCGCCGCAGGCGCGCAGTCGCCTTACGGGGAACAGCTCGCTGAGGCGGACACGCAGGCCGCCGCGCGGAACGCCCAGCAGCAGCCCGACGTAGGTGTCGGGCTGCGCCTCCCGCACTTCGCGCACGACGTCGTCGTAGAACGACTTGACCCACAGCTCCGCAAGGCCATCCACCACGACGAGCGCGTCGGCGGCGCAGCCCCCTGCCTTCAGCTCGAGGTCGAGCCCCGCCCCGCGGTCGCGGCAGAGCTGTGCCACTTCCGCCAGCCGCGGCACCGCGAAGCCGGCGAGCGCCTCGAGCGCGGCGTGCGACAGCTCCGCCAGCGGCCGGTCGGCGATAGCGGCGTCGTGGAAGCAGGCGAGGCTGCCGTCGGCGAGGCGGTGGACGTCACACTCGACCATGTCGGCGCCCTCGTCGAGCGCCGCTGCAAACGCCGCGAGGGTGTTGTCGGGATGGCCCGCTGCCGAACGGCCGCGGTGGGCGATGAGGCGCACGGGGCGGGATGCGCGAGGTTTTAATATGCTGAGGAGCGTGGGCCGGGACAGGTGAACCTATGGCCCGTAACGATATTGAAGAACTGATTTCGCACCTTGGTCGCGATGACGACGCTGGACGACGCAGCGCGATAACACAGCTTGAAGCAAAAATTCCTCACAGCGAAAAGCAGGTTGCAACGGCGCTGGTCGACCATCTCGACGACGAAAACCACTTCGTGCGGCAGTCGGCGCTGGCACTGTTCAGCAGGATGAGCGAGCAGGCGCTCGAGCCGATAATCAACGGCGGGCTCAACTCGGACGACTTCTTCGTCCAGCGCGCCGCGATGGATGCCATCGGCCGCGTCGGCGCGGACGCGGGCGTGCCGTACCTCGTGAAGGGGCTCACCAGCTCCGACCACTACGTTCGCTGGCAGGCGGCGAAAGGGCTGGCGCGATTCCCCGGAGGCGACGCGACGGCTGCGCTGACCGAGGCGCTCCGGGACCGCCACCCGCTGGTGCGTGACCGCGTGGCGGCGTCGCTGATGCGGCACGGCGCGGACGGCAAGGCTGCGGTCGAGGGCTGGAAACCGGGGCGGTGGCGCGCGCTGCGCAAGAAGTTCCGGCCGCCGGCACCAAAGCCGGAGGGCGAGGGGGGCGTGGTCGTGGAGACCGGTCTCGAGAAGGAGTCGGGCTTCCTCTACTACCTCGGCAAGGATGGCGACGTCTGGCGCACCCGCATGGCGCGCGGCACGGTGCCGGGCGGCGGCGCCGAAAAGGTGGCCGACGCGGGCGTCACGCGCGAGCGGGGCTGGCTCTACTACATTGACAAGCAGGGCAACGTCTCACGGACGCTGCTCAAGCGCGGCGGCTAAAGGTCGCCTACGGGGTCGTGCGCCGCATGGTGCGCGGGAAAGGGATGACGTCGCGGATGTGGTCGGCGCCGCAGAGCCACGCCACCAGCCGGTCGAGCCCCAGCCCGAAGCCCGAGTGCGGGACGCTGCCGTATTTGCGCAGGTCAAGGTACCAGCCGTACGATTCCGGCTCGTGGCCCTGCTCGATAATGCGCTCCGCCAGCTCCTCGGGCGACCAGACGCGCTCGCCGCCGCCGATGATTTCGCCGTAGCCTTCCGGCGCGAGCAGGTCGTGGCAGACCAGCGCCTTGGGGTCGGCCGGGTCGGGGCGGTGGTAGAAACCCTTCTCACGCGGGAAGTGAGTGATGTAGAGCGGCTGCGTCCGCTCCTGCGTCAGCGCCTTCTCCTCGCGGTAGCCGAAATCGTCGCCCCACGCCAGATCGAAGCCCATGCCGTTCAGCATTTCGAGCACCGCCTCGTACCGCAGCCGCTCGAATGGCGGCTGCACCGCCTCCAGCACGGCGGGGTCGCGGCCGAGCCGCTCCAGTTCGGGGCGGTTGCGCGCCAGCACTGCCGCGATGATGGCGGCGAGCATCGCCTCTTCCTGGGACATCATCTGGTCGTTGTGGACCCACGCCGCCTCGACCTCGCCGTGCCAGAACTCGGTCAGGTGGCGGCGCGTCCGCGACTTCTCGGCGCGGAACGAGGGTGCCAGCGTGTAGATGCGCTCGAGTCCGAACATGGTCGCCTCGGCGTAGAGCTGCCACGACTGCGACAGGTGCGCGTAGAATGACTTGCCACCTTCGGCCGACTCGTCGGGGTAGTATGTGTCGAAGAGGCTCGAGCCGCCTTCGCAGGCGCCCGAGACGAACGAGGGCGACTGCACTTCCGTATAGCCCTGCGAGTCCCAGAAAGCGCGGAACGCGCCGAAGGCGGTCGCGCGCACCTTGAGCGCGTCGACCATCGGCCGGCTGCGTAGCCACAAATGGCGGTTGTCGAGCAGGTGCTCGTCGCCGAGGTCCTGCGTAATCGGGAACGGCTCGGCGTGGTGCAATACTTCGAAGGCAGTTGCCCTGAGCTCGTAGCCGCCCGGCGCGCGGCCGTCGGCAGCGGGAGTGCCGGTAACGATGACCGATGACTCGCGCAGCGCGCTGCACGCCGCGTCGAAGTCATCCGCGGCGACTTTCGCCTGCGAGACGGTGCATTGCAGGATGCCGGTCGAGTCGCGCAGTACGACGAACGCCAGCTTACCCGAGGAGCGGGTGCGGTAGACCCAGCCGCGCACCATGACTTCGCCTTCGGCGGCGCCAGCGAGCACGCTCGCGACGGGGGTGAAGCGCGAATGGTCGGGGAACTCCGGGTACGCCATCGGGCCGCCGACCGCGCCAAGGGTGAAAACGCTTTGCCGTCAGGCGAGGCGCAGCAGCAGCGCGCCCGCGAGTAGCAATAGCGCGCTGCCAACGACGCGGTCAATGCCCTGCGCGTGGCGCCGCAACGCGTCGAGTAGCGGCGTGCCGGCAATCGCGGTCGCGACGAGCATGTACCAGCTGGCATCGATGGTGCCGGCGAGCAGCGCGACCGCCAGCCGGTCGCCTGCCGGGAGCCCGGGCTCGATGAACTGCGAGAAGACCGCGACGAAGAACGCCAGTATCTTCGGGTTGAGGAACGCGACGAGGAAGCCCGCCACGAAGCCTTCGCGACCGCCGCTGTCGTGCTCGTCGGCCACCACTCCGTCGGAGTGCAGGAACTGCCAGCCGAGCCAAACCAGCACCGCCGCGCCGCCCCATTGCAACGCGCGGGCGGCGGCGTCGCTCGCGTCCATCGCCGCTGCGAGTCCCGAGACGGCGAGCAGCGCGTAGAAAAAGAAGCCGATACCGTGGCCGAGCCCGGTCATGACGCCGCGCAGCCGCCCGCCGGCGACCGTATTGCGCAGCACGACGGCGAGGCTCGGGCCGGGTGACATCGCCCCCAGCACGCAGACTGCGCCAATCTGCGCCAGCACCGCCAGCTCCATGCCGACGCGGAGGCGGAGTGGGTGAAAACATTATGCGGCCGGCGCATTCCCGAGCCGTGTTCGGCGTCGTCGCCTGTCCCAAATGCCGTTCCGTGCGGTCGGTCGAGCTGGCGCACCGCAGCGCCGGCTGCCAGCGGTGCGGCTACCGCATGGTGCTGACGAAAGTGCGCATCTGGGAGCGGTGCGATTCGCAGCCGGAACTGGCGGGCGCCATCGCGCGCGTCAGGAACGAACTCGCGGCACCGGCGCTGCGGGCAGAAGCAGCGCCGTCGGAGGCGCCCCCGCAAGGCGACATGCGGACGCGGCTGCTCGCGGCGCTGCCCGACGGCGAAATCGAGGAGGAGGCGCTGCTGGCGCGGGCACGCGCGGCGCGCATCCCGGAGGAGCGGGCGCGCGAGATGCTGGCGGCGCTGCTCGCCGACGGCACGCTCTGCGAACCGCGGCCGGGCTGGCTGGCGAAGGTCTGACTTTTAATAGGGCGGTTGGGTGCGCCCACTCTCAGGCATGAAACGGAGCTCCCGCGTCTGGAAGAAGAAGGGCCAGCAGCGCTGGAAGTGGCGCAAGAAGAAGATGCGCCGCCGCAAGCGCGAGCGCCGCCGCAACAAGTAGCGCTAAAAGCCCCGCTGGAGTGGTTTACCCGATGCCGGTTATCACCATCGACCTTGAAGACCTGAACCGGCTGCTGCCGCAGCCGCTTTCGACCGAGGAACTGCGCGAGACCATCCCGCTGCTCGGCGCCGACCCCGACGAGATTGGCGACCGCGAAACGGTCATCGAGTTCTTCCCCGACCGACCCGACCTGCTCTCGACCGAAGGCGTCGCGCGGGCGCTGCGCGCCTTCACGGGGCAGGCGCCGGGGCTGACGCGCTGCGCCGTCGCGAAGCCGAAAACATGGCTCTCGGTCGAGCCGAGCATCACCGACATCCGCCCCTGGTTCCTGGGCGGCATCGTCCGCGGCGTGACGCTCGACGACGTGGCGCTGCGGTCGCTGATGGAATTGCAGGAGAAGCTGCACGTCACGCTCGGCCGCCGCCGCCGCAAGGCGTCCATCGGCATCCATGATATGGCGCCACTCAAGCCGCCTTTCCGTTTCTACGGCTGCTCGCCGCACGAACCCGCCTTCATCCCGCTCGGCTGCGACGAGCCTATGACGCCCGAGGAAATCCTGCAGGAGCATCCGAAAGGCGTCGCGTATGCGCACATCATCGCCGATGAAGAGCGCTACCCGCTGATTGTCGACTCGCAGGAACAGGTGCTCTCGATGCCGCCGATTATCAACGGCCAGCTGACCGCCCTCTCCGAAGCGACCACGGACGTGCTGATTGACGTCCAGGGGCTGGACCGGCAGGCCGTGGAGACCTGCCTGAACATCGTCACCGCCGCGCTCGTCGAGCGCGGCGGGAGTGCCGAGGCGCTGGAGATTCGCTACCCGAGCGAGAAATACATCGTCCCCGACATGGCGCCGCGCGAACACCGCGCCGACCACGATTACCTGACGCGGCTGCTCGGCTGGGACCCCGGCGAGGAGCAGGTGCGCCGCGCGTTCGGCCGCTGCGGGCTCGAGGGGGTGCTGCGCGACGGTGAGTGGATTGTGCAGGTGCCCGCCTGGCGAGCGGACCTGCTGCACCCTGTGGATTTGCTCGAGGAGCTCGCCATCGGGCTCGAATACGACGAAATCCCCGAACAGCTGCCTCAGCTCGCCACTTTCGGCCGCGAGACCGCGTCGCGCCAGCGCGAGCGCGAATGCCGCGAGGCGTTGCTCGGGCTTGGATTTCAGGAAGTGGTTTCGCTCACGTTGAGCTCGGCGCGCGCGCAGCACGAGCTGCCGGCGCGCGAGCCGGCAGGCGAGGCGCACGTTGCGAACCCGGTCGGCGAGGAATACCACCTGTTGCGGCCGGCGCTGCTGCCGGGACTGCTCGAGCTGCTGCGCACCAACCGGCACCACGAGCTGCCGCAGCGCATCTTCGAGGTCGGCTGGGTCGTGCGCGACCACGCCAACCGGCTGGCGCTGGGCTGGGTCGAGCTGAACAGCCGCGCCCCGTTTTCGCAGGCGCGCGCGACAGCCGTGGCGGTCGCACAGCGGCTCGGCATCGCGGGCGATACGCAGCCGGTCGAGGACGGGATGTTCATCGCCGGCCGCTGCGCGTCGCTGGGCGACGCGCTGGTTTTCGGCGAAATCCACCCGCGCGTGCTCGAGGGCTGCGAGCTGGGGTATCCCGCCATCGGCGGCGAAGTGCTGTGGTGAAGCTGCCGGTCTGCTTCGAGCCGCGCTCGGCAGCCACCGCGCTGCGTGCAACGCTCGAACGGCTCGGGTGGGAATACAGCCGCAGCGACGATACGCGCGCCTTCACGCAGGTAGCGCTGGTAATCCCGTTCCAGCGCGCCGCACATCTCTTCCGCTACGAAATCCCGCACGGCGACCTGCTGCTGGAGCTCTGGGCCGAGACGCCCGGCAGCAGCGGCAGCGTCACCTGGCTCGAGGCGCGGGGCGACGCGGAACCGCGGCGCGAGCTGCTCGCCGCCTTCGCCGAAGGGCTGCCGCGGCGGCCGTGGGAATTCACGTTCGGCCAGCGGCTGCGCGTCGGGCTGCTGACCGTGCGCGGCGCGCGAAAGAAGTGGGAGTCGGCGCTGAAATGAGCCTGAAGGAGGACATCGCGAAGCACAAGGCGAGCCTGCCGCTGCGCTACACGCAGGAGTGGCTGCAGGCGCGCTTCCGCGAATTCTACGCCACGGCTGAGCCAGAACTGCCACCACGGTTCACCGCGCGCGAGTGGGGGATGCTCGGCTGGGGCGGCAAGCTGATGCAACGCCACCTGGCGTTCCGCAGCGAGGGCGAGCTGCAGGCGAAGCTGGCGCGCGAGGCGCCCGCGCACGTCTATCACTCCGTGGCGTATTACGCGCACCCGTCGGCCGGCAAGATGGACGAAAAGCAGTGGCAGGCGGCCGACCTGATTTTCGACCTTGATGCTGACCACCTGCCGGAGATGGAGCTGCTCAAGCAGGGGAAGACCAGCTTCGGGGCGCTAATGGAAATCACCCGCGGGCAGGCAGTGCGGCTCGCCGAGGACTTCCTGCTCGGCGACCTTGGCCTTGCGCTGGAGGACCTGCAGCTGGTCTTCAGCGGCGGCCGCGGCTACCACGTGCACGTGCGTGCGCCGGCGGTGCTTGAGCTGCCGTCGGGGGCGCGGCGCGAGCTGGCCGACTACCTGACCGGGCTCGATGCCGACAAAGAGCGGTTGCTGGTCGACGCGGGCCACACGCGGCAGTATGGCGACAAACGCTACTTGACGGGCGAGCTACGGCTACCTGCGACCGACGCGCCGGGCTGGCAGGGACGCGTCGCGCGCTACGCGAGCGCATGGCTCGAGGAGGCGCAGGCACTCCCAGCGAAGGAGCGGCTGGCGCGGCTGGAGTCGCTGCCGGGCGTTGGCTCCAAGCTGGCAAAGCAGGCGCAGCTCGACGGCACACCGCAGGAAGTTTTCGACGCGCTGCCGCGCCGCGCACAAACTGCACTGCGCGACGCGGCGCTCAGCGCATGCGCAGTGCACGCCGACGAGCCGGTGACGGGGGACCTGCATCGACTCATCCGGCTGCCGGGGACGCTCCATGGCGGCACGGGACTGCTGGCACGCAGCGTGACGCTCAACGAACTGCGCGACTTCGACCCCTACCGGCAGGCGACCGTGCTGGGCGACGCGCCCGTAAAAGTGCGGTCGGCAGTGAAGCACCCGGTCGCGATGGGCGATATTGCGGCGCTGGAGCCGGGGGAAGTCGTCGAGCTGCCCGCGGCGCAGGGCGCCTACTTCATGGCGCGCGGCTTTGCGACGCTGGAGGTTGAGGCGTGAATGACGACGCGAAAAGGCCGGGGCTGGTCGCCGGACTCGACGAGGCGGGGCGCGGACCGGTGCTGGGGCCGATGGCGGTCGCGATTGTCGCGACCGACGACGAAGAGGCACTCAGGGCACTCGGCGTGCGCGACTCGAAGCAGCTCTCGCCGCAGCGGCGAGCCGAGCTCGCCGCTGCCATCCGGCAGAGCTGCGAATGCGCGGTGGAACTCATTGAACCGGAGACCATCGACCGCTTCGTCGCCGAAGGGGGGCTCAACCGGCTTGAGGAGCGCGCCTTCGCGCGACTGATTGCGCAGCTGGCGCCGACGGTGGCGTTCGTCGATTCGCCCGAGCTGGATGGCGAGAAGGTGGGCGCCCGCATCAGCGGCCGTCTGCCGCCCGGTCTGGAGTGCCAGGTCATCGCGCGAACGAAAGCTGACCAGAACATCCCGGCCGCCGCAGCGGCGTCAATCCTGGCCAAGGAGGCACGCGAGGCGGCGATGGCGCGGCTACGCGAGGAGCTGGGCGAATGCGGCAGCGGCTATCCATCCGACGAGCGGACCATCACGTTTTTGAAGGAATACCGGCGTGAGCGCGGGAAGTGGCCCCCCGGCACCCGCAAAAGCTGGAAGACGCTCGAGCGACTGGAGCCGCGGGTAACGCTGGACGACTTCGGAACCGACGATGAGTGAAATGCTGGAGAAGCTGCAGGCCAAGGCTGCCGCGTTCAACGTGCGCGTCGCCGAGGACGAAGGCTTCGCGAAGCTGGTCGAGGGCAACGACCGCACCGTCGCCATCATCATTATCGACGGCCCGACGCTCATCGCGCGGCTCGAGGGCGGCAGCCTGCCGCAGTTCGCCGAGGGCGACTCGACCGACGCCGACGTGGTCGTCAAGGCGAGCGCGGCCACGCTGCTGGCGCTACTGAAGCGCGAGCTCTCGCCCATCAAGGCTTACACAAAGGGCGAGCTGAAGGTGAAGGCGAGCTTCCGCGATTTGCTGATGATGAAGAAGTTTTTCTGAATCAGCCCGATAGCAAGTCCGCCAGCCCCGCCATCTGCGCCGGCGTCAGCACTTCGCCGCGCTCTTGCAGGTGCGGCAGCCGCTCGACCGCCGCGTCGGGGAACTCGAGGCGCAGCGCGTTGCGGACGGTCTTGCGCCGGTGCTGGAACAGCGTCGCGACGACGCGCTCGAAGATGGCGAAGTCGCGGACTTCGTAGTCCGGCGCGCGCCGCTCGAGCCGAACCACCAGCGAATGCACCCGCGGCTGCGGCAGGAACGCGGTGCGCGAGACACGGAACAGCTTGCGGCAGGCGACGTGGTGCTGCGCCATCACCGACAGGCGACCGTACGCCTTCGTTCCCGGCGAAGCGGCGAGCCGGCGGGCGAACTCTTCCTGGAACATCAGCACCGCCCGCCCCCACTCGACGTCGAAGAGGCGGAACAGCAACGGCGACGAGATGGCGTAGGGCAGGTTGGCGACGACGACGTCCGACGGCGGCAGCTCGACTTCCAGCGCGTCGCCTTCGATGAGCGTTAACGCGTCGCCGAAGCGCTGCCGCAGCACCGCCGCCAGCCAGCGGTCCTTCTCGACCGCGACCAGCTTGCCAAGCGGCGCCAGCCGCTCGGTCAGGACGCCGCGGCCGGGGCCGATTTCAAGGATGCGCTCGCCCGGGGCGATTTCGGCGGCAGCAACGATGCGGTCGGCGAGGTTCTCGTCGACGAGGAAGTGCTGCCCCAGCGCCTTGCGGCGGCGTGGGGATTGGTGGGCCGGGGCGGATTTGAACCGCCGATCTTCGCCTTGTAAGGGCGACGTCATAACCCCTAGACCACCGGCCCGCAGATAAGCGCCCGCCCGACGGGACACCCAACTATTTAATGCACGCTCTGGTCCCGCCGCCATGGATTTCGCGGGCGAGCTGGGGCTCTCGCCGAAGCTGGTGCACCGCAACCTTTCGCAGCAGGATTACCGCGATATGGAGCTGCACCGCGGCGAAGGTGTCGCGACCGAGTCCGGCACCGTCGCGGTCGGCACCGGCATCTACACCGGCCGCTCGCCGCAGGACCGCTTTTTCGTGCGGCAGCCGCCGTCGGAAGCGCGCATTGACTGGGGCGCGGTCAACCAGCCGCTCGCGCCGGAGGCGTTCGAGCGGCTGCATGCGCTCGTCCGCGAGGCGATGACAAACGAAGAATTGTTTGTCTTCGACGGCTACGCTGGCGCCGACGAGCGCTACCGGCTGCCGCTGCGCGTCGTGACGCTGCGCGCGTGGCAGGCGCACTTCGCCCACAACATGTTCATCCGCCCGTCGCGCGAGGAGCTGCACGATTTCGCGCCGCAGTTCACGGTGCTCAACGCCATCTCCGCCCGCGCCGACGACTGGAAAGAGCTGGGGCTGAACTCCGAGATTTTCATCGCCGTCAACCTGGAACAGCGGCTCATCGTGATTGGCGGCACCGAATACGGCGGCGAGATCAAGAAAGGAATTTTCACCGTACTCAACTACCTGCTGCCGCTCGAAGGCGTGATGCCGATGCACTGCTCGGCCAACGTCGGCGGCGACGGCGACACCGCGCTCTTCTTCGGGTTGAGCGGCACCGGGAAGACGACGCTTTCGACCGACCCCGCACGGCGACTCATCGGCGACGACGAGCACGGCTGGTCGGACAGCGGAATTTTCAACTTCGAGGGCGGTTGCTACGCCAAGACCATCGAGCTCGAGCGCGCCCGCGAGCCGGAAATCTACGACGCCATCCGGCCCGGTGCGCTGCTCGAGAACGTCGTCGTGCGTGACGACGGCAGCGTCGATTACGCTAACGGCTCGATTACCGAGAACACCCGCGTCTCCTACCCGCTCGACCACATCGCCAACTCCGAGCCGTCAGGCCGCGGCGGCCATCCGCGCAATGTCATCTTCCTGACATGCGACGCGTTCGGCGTGCTGCCGCCGGTCGCGAAGCTGACGCCCGAAATGGCGATGTATCATTTCCTGAGCGGCTACACCGCCAAGGTCGCCGGGACCGAGCGCGGTGTCACCGAGCCGACCGTTACTTTCTCGACCTGCTTCGGCGCGCCCTTCATGCCGCAGCACCCCGCCGCCTACGCGAAGCTGCTGGGCGAAAAGCTGGAGCGGCACGCGACGCAGGCGTGGCTGGTGAATACCGGCTGGACCGGCGGGCCTTACGGGAGCGGGCAGCGCATGGCGCTGGCCGACACACGGCGCATGCTGGCCGCCATTCTGGGCGGCGAACTCAGCGACGCCGAGTTCGCCCCGCACCCGGTTTTCCGCGTACTGGTGCCGCAGGCGGTCCCGGGCGTTGATTCGCGACTGCTCGACCCGCGCGCGACGTGGGCGGACGGCGACGCCTACGATACCAAGGCGCGGGAGCTGGCACAGCTCTTCAATACCAACTTCGCGCAGTATGGCGACCACGCCGGCCTGGATGCGGCGTTCCCGAAGACCGATATTTAAAGAAAATCAGCGACCAGTTCGCGCTCGTGTGCCAGTTCGGCACCCGTCTTCTCGAGGGCGTCGCGGGCGAAAGAATCGTGCTCGATACCTTCCACCACCGCGAAGACTCCGGGGGCGGCGGTGCGCACCGGCAGCCCCGCCCAGACGCCGCGCGGCATTCCGTATTCACCGCGCGAGCAGACCGCCAGGCCGTGGAGCGTCTTGCCGGGTGTGTTGAGCGCACGAACGTGGTCCACCAATGCGTTGGCGGCTGAGGCCGCGCTCGAGAGGCCGCGCGCGGCGATGATTGCTGCGCCGCGCTGGCCAACAGTCTCGAGGAACTCGCCGCGCAGCCACTCCCCGTCGCCGATGACCTCCGGGGCTGGCTGGCCGGCGATGCGCGCGTTGGTCGCGTCGGGATACATGCTGGGGCTGTGGTTACCGTAGACGATGACGTCGCTGACTTCCCCGACGGCGACGCCCGCCTTCTGCGCCAGCAGCGCCGTGGCGCGGTTCTGGTCGAGCCGCATCATCGCGCTGTAGCGCTCCGGCCCGAGCCGTGAGCCCTGCGCAGCGGCTATCATGCAGTTGGTGTTACAGGGATTGCCGACGACGACGACGCGGCAGTCGGCGGCCGCGCGGGCGTCGATGCTTGCGCCCTGTCCGACGAAGATGCGGCCGTTCTCGAGCAGCAGATCGGCGCGCTCCATGCCGGGACCGCGTGGCTTGCTGCCGACCAGAAGGCACCAGTTTGCGCCACCGAACGCCATGTCGGGGTCGGTCGTGGTTATGACTTCTTCGAGCAGCGGGAAGGCGCAGTCCTGCAACTCCATCGCGACTCCGCGCAGCGCGTCGAGTGCCGGCGGGATTTCGAGCAATTGCAGGCGGATTTTGCGGTCGGGGCCGAACATCTCGCCGGCGGCAATCCGCGGCAGCAGGCTGTAGCCAATCTGGCCGGCGGCACCGGTGACGGCGACCGTGGTTGCGGAGGACATAACGGGCGACTGCGGGGATGAGATAAAGGCAATCCTCGCCCGCCTGTCAAACACCCTAAATGCACATAACCCTTTTAGGCCACAAGGGGTGGCAAGGCATGGCACCAGCCGTTACCGACGTCAAGAAGTATGACATGAACCGGCGCATCTACCTTCCCCGCTGGGTCGAGGAGGAACTCAACCTGGTTGCTGGCGAAACCTACGTGACCTTCGTCAAGAGTGGTGACGAGGTCCTCATCAAGAAGGTCGCCATTACCATCGCCTAGCGGCTGTCAGCCCACTCCGCGAGCCGCGCGGCGCCTTCCGCGAGGGCGTCCAGCGAAATCCCGGAAAAGGCGAAGCGCAGGTAATGCTCGCGCTCGCCCGGCAGTGGCCGCCCGAAGTGGTGCCGGCCGCAGAAGCTGACCCCCGTTTCCGCCAGCACCGCCTTGCGGAACTCCTCGGGGTCGTCGAAGCCGGTGCGCTGCAGCAGGCCGGTGACGCGCGGGAAGAGGTAGAAACCCGCCTCCGGCAGGTGCGCGGAAACACCGTCGATGTCGTTGAGCAGCCCCGCCAGCCGGTCGCGCCGCGCGCGCAGCCGGTCGACGAGTGGCGCTGTCGCGTCCCGCGACAGCGCCAGCGCAGCGACGCCAGCGTGTTGGACGAAATGGGCGGTGCAGGATTCGGCGTTGACGTTGAGCCGGTTGATTTCATCGACCAGCCAGCGCGGGCCGATGGCACTGCCCAGCCGCCAGCCGGTCATCGCGAACTTCTTCGAGAAGGTGTAGAGAATCAGCGTCCGCGCGCGCATCCCCGGCAGGCTCGCAATCGAGCGCGGCTCGCCGTCGAACAGGATATCGAAGTACGCCTCGTCGCTCACCACGAGCAGGTCGTGCTCGATGGCGAGCTGCGCCAGCCGCTCCATCTCCGCCGGCGGCGAAGAGGCGCCGGTGGGATTGTTGTAGTTATTGTAGAACAAATGTCGCGCGCCGACGGCGATGCCGGCCTCGATGGCGTCGAAATCAAGCCGCAGCCCGTCGGGCGTATCGACGTAGCCGTAGGGATGCGCAACGCCACCGAAGAACTCGATTTGCGACTCGTAGATGGGGTAGCCGGGGTTGGGGTAGAGTACCGCGTCGCCGCGCTCCATCACCGCGGCGATGTACTTGCCAATGGTGGGCTTGCCGCCAGGCTGGACCGAGACGTTGGCGGCGCCGTAGTCTAGCCCGCGTGCCCCGCCGACGTCGGCCGCCAGCGCCTCGCGCAGCGCGGGAATCCCGGCCGCGGGGCAGTAACCGGTGTGGCCCGCCCCGAGCGCAGCGCTGGCTGCGTCGCGTACCGGCGCGGGAGTCGGCAGGTTCAGGTCGCCGAGATGGAACGGGAAAACGCGGTTGCCGGCGGCCGCGTGCGCACCCGCTTCGACCGAGATGGCCATAGCGGTCTCGGTGCCCAGGCGACCCATGCGAGCGGCGACGCGCGACATGCCGCGGCGACCCCCGCTGCTGTTAAGAGCATTCGGACGCCACTTTTTTGAAGGCGGGCCGGGTGCCGCGGCAATGGACTTCGAGCAATGGCGCAAAGATTTCGCCGAATGGCGACGCGAGAACATGCTGGCGCTGGCGACTGTCGGCACCATCCTTTCGGGCGCACTGGCGCTGGTGGGCGCCATTGGAACATGGTATCGCACCGAAAGCTGGGCGCCGGGCGCCATCCTCGAGGCGCTGGGCGAATACGACATCTGGGCACTGGTCTTCGGCATCGTGCTACTCGCCGTCAGCAGCTACCAGCTCTGGCTGGTGCGCTGGTACATGGCGCGCTTTGAAGAACTAATCGCCGTCAACTCAAAGGCGAATTTTCAGCGCGAGTGGACCGAGCTACAGCAGATGAGCCGCTACCAGCTCCCGAGCCGCTACTGGAAGCGCGCGCTCGAGGCAGGGCGCAGGTTCGGACTCAAGTAATTTTATATACAGGCCCAAAGTGGCGTAATGACAGGTTGACAACCTGAGGTTGACTACCGATGCCACGCAAGACGAAGAAAGCCATAAAAGAGCCCGCAGAAGAGGCGGAAGTGGAGGTCGCAGACCCGCTCGCCGCAGCGCAGGCGGAGCTGGGCGAAGTGCAGGAGCAGCTGCACCGCGTCGCCGCTGACTTCGACAACTTCCGCAAGCGGGTCGAGCGCGACCGCTCGCGCGATGCGCTACGGGCGCGCGGCGCCGTTGCGACGCCATTCCTCGAAGTGCTGGAGACTGCGGCGCAGGCGGCGGAAGCGAGCTACCCCGACGTCGAGGCGGCGGTCGCTGGCCTGACGGGAATCCAGAAACAGCTACAGGCGGCGATGGACGCGCTGGGCCTTGAGGCGATTAACCCCGCCGGCCAGTTCGACCACCGACTGCACGAGGCGCTGAGCGCGGTCGAGCGTGAAGACCTCGAGGAAGAAACGATTATCGAGGTGGTCCAGCCGGGCTACCTCCTGCAGGGCGAGCTGCTGCGACCCGCGCGGGTCATCGTCAGCCGCACACCCCAACCGGCAACAGAAATTGAAACAACGGAGTAAAAATGGCTAAGGAAATCATAATCGGCATAGACCTCGGAACCACGAATTCGGAAGCGGCGCACCTTGAGGGCGGCCGCCCGACCATCATCCCCTCGGCCGAGGGGTCGACCTTCGGCGGCAAGATGTTCCCGTCGGTCGTCGCCTTCACCAGGGACGGCGAGCGGCTGGTGGGCGACCTGGCCAAGCGGCAGGCGGTCCTCAACCCCGAGCGCACCATCATGCGCATCAAGCGCAAGATGGGAACCGACGAGCGCGTCAAGATAGGCAAGAAGAAATACTCGCCCGAGGAAATTTCGGCGATGATTCTGCAGAAAATCAAGGCTGACGCCGAGGCGCATCTGGGACAGGAAATCAGCAAGGCCGTAATCACGGTCCCCGCCTACTTCAACGATAACCAGCGGCAGGCGACCAAGGACGCCGGCCATATCGCGGGGCTCGAGGTCGAGCGCATCATCAACGAGCCGACCGCGGCTGCGCTGGCGTACGGCCTCGACCAGGACCGTGAGGGCGAACACAAGGTCGCCGTACTGGACCTGGGCGGCGGCACTTTCGACGTCACTATCATGGAGATGGCCGAAGGCGTTTTCGAAGTGCTCTCCACGTCGGGAGACACCCTCCTTGGCGGGACCGATATGGACGACGCGATTATCGACTGGCTGGCCGAGAATTTCAAGGCCGATAACGGCGTCGACCTGCGGCAGGACCCCGCTGCGTTCCAGCGGCTGCGCGACGCAGGCGAGAAAGCGAAAATCGAGCTTTCCAGCACGGTCAAGGCGACCATCAATCTCCCTTACATCTGGGCTGATTCGGCTGGTCCCAAGCACCTGGAAGTGGACCTGACGCGGGCAAAGCTGCAGAAACTGGTCGAGCCGGTGCTCGCCAAGTGCGACAAGCCCATCAAGCAGGCGTTCAAGGACGCCAAGCTCAAGCCGGGCGACGTCGACCGCGTGCTGCTGGTGGGCGGGCCGACGCGCATGCCGATTGTCCGCGAACGGTTCGAGAAAATCATCGGCCGCAAGGCGGAGAGCGGCATCGACCCGATGCAGTGCGTCGCGATGGGGGCGGCCCTGCAGGGCGGCGTGATTGCGGGCGACGTCAAGGACGTGCTGCTGCTTGACGTGACGCCGCTGACGCTCGGCATCGAGACCGAGGGGGGCGTGATGACGCCGCTCATCGAGCGCAACACCACCATTCCTACTGGCAAGCAGAACACCTTTTCGACCGCGGCCGACAACCAGCCCAGCGTCGAAATCCACATCCTGCAGGGCGAACGCACTATGGCGGGGCAGAACACGACGCTCGGCAAGTTCATGCTCACCGGCATCCCCCCCGCGCCGCGCGGCGTACCACAGGTTGAGGTCAAGTTCGACATCGACCGCAACGGTATCCTGAACGTCAGCGCCAAGGATTTGGGCACCGGGAACGAGCAGAAAATCGAAATCAAGGCCAAGTCAAACCTGAGCGACGAGGAAATCGAGGCCAAGGTCAAGGAGGGGGAAGCGCACGCCGAGGAGGACAGGAAACTGCGCGAGCTCGTCGAGACGCGCAACCAGGGCGAATCGCTGATTTACGCCACCGAGAAGTCGCTCAAGGAACTGGGCGACAAGGTCGACGAGGAGACCCGCAAGGGCATCGAGGCGGCGAAGCCTGCTCTCGAGGAGGCCATCCGGGGCGACGACCTCGACGCGCTGAAGGCAGCTAGCGAGGCGTACATGACCGCTTCGCAGGTGGTCGGCCAGCAGATGTACCAGCAGGCGGCCGAGGAGGCTGCACAGCAGGCTCCCGGCGGTGAGGGCGACACACCTGCCGCCGACGAGAACGTAGTCGACGTTGACTACGAAGAAGTCGACGAGAAATAGCTGGGCAAACGCTATATCCTGCAGTGCGTCCTATGGCGGGAGAGTAACTCCCATGGGTGTTGGCGAAGATATCAGGGCTGCTCATGAAGCAACCCAGATTGAACGGCGGTTGAAGTCTATCGCCGAAGCCTCGGCGGACCGGCGTATCACCCTCGTACGCCAGCTGCATGACCACTTCGTGCCGCGGCTGGTTCCCAAGTTCCTGCCGCAAGTCACGAAGCTGCTTTCCGACGATAATCCCGCAGTGCGCCATCAGGCGGTGCTGCTGCTGCAGCACCTGTTCGACCTCCATCCCAAAGGCTTCGCGAAAGCGAGCGGACCGCTGGCGGGCCTGGTGCAGGACACCCGCATGGACAATCGCACCACTGCGCTGGAGCTGCTCGACAAGGTCGCCCGCCAGGAACCTAAGGCGGTGCTGCCACAGCTGGCCAAGCTGGTCGAGCGGCTGGACAACCCCCAGCCGGGAGTCCAGGCACCGCTGTTGCAGCTGATTACTGACCTCGGGCGCCGCGCCCCCACGGCGGTAGCGGCGCAGCTGGCGAAGCAGCTCGGCTCGAGGAAGCCGGCGACCGTCCGGAACGCGCTGGCACTACTGGAACAGGTGGCCGAAAAACAGCCGGCAGCGCTCGCCCGCGCGGCACCGCGGCTGGTGAAGCTGCTCGGGCACCGCAATTCTGCTATCCAGAAACAGGCGGGGCTGATGCTGATTTCGGCCGGCGCGGCGGGCGTCGCGGCGGTGCCGCGGCTGCTGCTGCGGCCGCTGACCGCACGCAAGGTCGACCCGGAACTGAGACTGCACGCCATCCTGACCGCGCAGCCGCTGGCTGAGCGCGACCCGGGACTGTTCGCCCCGGCGGTGCGCCACCTCGCGCATGACCTTGGCCACCAGCGCTGGGAGATTCGCGAACAGGCGGCGCTGCTGCTGGGAATCATGGGGCGCAAGAAAATGAGCCTCATCAAGGACGCGGTGCCATCGCTGGTGCACGCGCTCAACGACGGTGACGACCTTGTGCGGACCGCGGCGGCGAAGGCTATGGAGGAAATCAAGGTCTCCTCGCTCGACTACGATGCCCTCCAGAAGGCGTCCGCAGCGCTCGAATCAGCGCGCGGCGTCCTCCATTCGGCGCAGAACTTCGGCGTCGCAACCGGTCAAGCAGATAAGTTGCTGGCGGACGCCGAGAAAGCGTACGGGCGCGGTGACTACCCGAAATGCATGGACTATTCCACACGCGCCGAAGATATCGCGGCGCGTGCTGAGAAGGAGAGTGACCGGGTGAAGGCGGCATTGACCCGCGCCGAGTCAACTATCCAGTCGGTTTCCCACAAAGGCGTCTCGATCGCCGCGGCCGAAGCGTTGCTGGCGGAGGCGGAGAAGCTTTTGGAAAAGCAGCGCTACAAGGAAGCGCATGAGAAGGCAGAGCAGGCGCTCCTGCTCTCACAGCAGCAGGCGGTCGAATCACGGCCCGATATCGTCCTGCGAGGGCGGGTCGAGAGCCCGCTGGTTCCCGACGACTGGAGCGTCCTGTCGCTGGAGCTGGAAAACATCGGCGGCGCGGTCGCGCGGCAGATAACGCTGGATTTCGGCGACAGCTTTGCAACGCGTGGACAGACGCTGTTGCACGGCATGGAGGCGACCGAGAAGCGCACGCTGGAAATCGAGGTCTACCCGAAAGGCAAGGGGCTGGTACCGCTGACGGTGGACGTGGTCTATCACAGCTTCGAGGGAGCTAATTTCCACCAGCAGAAACAGGATATCGTCGAGGTGAATGACTCGACCGAATTCGAGTCGCGCGAGCTCTTTGCCTCGGCAGTCGGCGCGACCGTAGTGCCGGAGACGCAGACCTCTGTCGTCACTCGCCACTTCCACATCGACTGCGACAATTGCGGTGCACGCCTGCCGTCCGACTTCCGCATTTGCGGCAAGTGTGGCGTCCGGCTGCGCGAGCGAGTCGAGCGCAGCGATACCGGCTACCACTGCCTCGAATGCAATTCACCGCTCTCGCTGAACCAGAAGTTCTGCGGCGGCTGCGGTAGCGCGACGCCAGCCAAACCGGAGGCGCCCACTAGCTGCCGGCAGTGCGGCGGTGCGCTGGAGGCCGGGCAGAAGTTCTGCGGCGGCTGCGGCGCGCCGGTAATCCTGGCCTAGACTTCCTCAGCCTCGGCGACCGTGAGCGGCCCGGCCTTGATTTTATCGGCGACGCGGTCGTTGAAGCCGAAGGCGAAGAGGGAAATGATAATCAGCCATTGCACCACCATCGTCAGGATTGTGAAGAGCCCGAGGTCCATGCCGCCAATCGGCGAAGACGAGCTATCCTGCAATTTCTCGTAGATGAAGAAGCCGAAGACTAGCGCGAACTCGAGGGGGAAAGCGTAGCGGATGATGTATTCCCACCACTTGCCGATGTAGAGGTCACTGTATTCGGTGTTGATGAAAGTCTCGCGGAATTCGCTGGTGCCGAACCGCATCACGACAACCGCCACCATCAGCCCTGAGACAATCAGCCCGGTGCCCCAGACGAAGTCCTGGTTGTCAAGGAACTCGAGGCTGTAAGCTGAAGGCAACCCGCAGAGTGCGATGGCGACGCAGATGTACTTCACCGCCTCGTTGCGCTCCCAGCCCATATCAACAAAATTGCGCGCCGCAATCTCGACAGTCGCAATCATCGACGTCAGCGCGGCGAACGACATCGCCAGGAAGAATATGGCGCCCATCAGTCGCCCCGCCGGCATCGCCGCGAAGAGCGCGGTCAGGTGGACGAAGGTCAAGCCGGAGGAGCCGGCCTCGACTGCGGCGAGGCCGTCGGCCGTGGTTTCGGACATGGCGAAGATGGTGCCAAGCACGGCGACACCCGCAATCAGCGAGACCGAGTTATTGCCCAGGCCGGTGAGGAAGGCGTTGAGCGCGATGTCCTCCTTCTTCTTCATCGCCACGGCGTAGGTAATCGCCATCCCGAAGCCGGCCGAAGTGGACCAGGCCGACTGCGTCAGCGCCCGAATCCAGGTTTCACCCCTAAAGAAATAGTCCCACTGTGGGATGAAGAGGAAGCGCAGGCCGGTCGCCGCGCCCGACGGGTTGAGGATAAATGGATAAATCATCGCGATAATCAGGAAGCCGACCAGGCAGGGAATCAGGATGGTATTGGCGCGCTCAATCCCGCGGATACCACCGTAGACTATTACCCCCGAGATGCTGACGGCGATGAGCTGGAACATGACCACTTCCAGCGGCGAATCGTGGATGAAGTTCTCCCACATCAGCATTGTCGCCTCAGTATCGGTCGCGAGGTTGATTTCACCAGAGAGCGCAACCCAGAAGTAGCGAATGGTCCAGCCCATCACGACCGCGTAGTAGAATCCAACCGCGACGCCGACCCACACCATCCACATCCCCATCCAGGTCCAGTTGCGCCCCGCCATGTCGCGCATCGAGCCGATGGTGCCGAGTCGCGTCTTCTTGCCGATGGCGAACTCGGCCATCAGCAGCGGAATCGACCACGCGAAGAGGAAGAGCAACCAGCCAATCATGAACGACCCGCCTCCGTTGGCGGCCGCCTCGCGCGGGAAGCGCCAGATATTGCCAGTGCCGACTGCGGCACCGATGGTGGTCAGAATCAACCCCAGTCGTGAGGAGAACACCTCGCCGCCTCCGGCGGCCGTTTCTTTCAACCGTCTTCCTCCGCCCGCTTGCGCCGCTCCGCAGCGATGGCGAGGTCCACCATGCGGTAGAGCCCGCCCCAGATGACGCCGTAGATGATGACCATCATGAAGCCGACTGCGATGAAGTCCAGCACAGAGTTGCCGAAGCCGATGATGTCGTCGACGAAAATCTTGACAGGCGCGGCAGCTCCGTAACCGGTGTAGACGAAACCGCCACCGAATTCGTTAGCGAGGCGGGAGTCCTGCGCCACAGCGTAGAACTGGATGTGTGTGGAGGATTCGGTGGCGGGGATGTAGGCCCGGAAGACAGATTCACGTTGCGGAATCGTGAGGTTGGGGCTAAAATCCGAGTAATCCCGCGGGTCACAGTCAACGATGCAGGACATGGGCAATTCGTTCCAGGCACCGGCCACCATTTCGGCCGTCCGGTACCGCAGGACCAGCGAATCCTTCAGCATGAACTGGGCGTTCGCTACCTTAATCCTTACCGGCAGCTTGTCATCCGAGTAGTAGTCGCCGAAGTCAACTTCGGTGTCGGACTGGAAGCCTATGCTCTCCCCCTTCGAGAGAAGGGTCAACGACGGCATCAGGGTCTGCTCCGGTGAGTGGATTCCGGGGCCATTAAGGTCTCCATAGTCAGGGAACATCTGCCCAATCCGGGCTTCGGGTGACTCGTCCAGCAGATGCATGTTGGTCAGCAGGTGCATCCGCACGGTGGGGCGGATGAGCAGCGGGTCGGCGTGGAAACCACCCTGCAGACCTCCCTGACTTCCGCAGCTGTTCAGCTCGACGGTGTAGGAAAATGAGCCCTGCATGCCGTAAAGCTGGTCAGTGAAGTCGCCCGAAACCTTGTAGCCACCCTGGTCCTTCCAGTTCCCGTAGCCGGTGGCGGCCATCAGTCCCTTGACCTGGTTTTCCATGTAAAGCTCGTGCGGCGGGTCCTCGT